>CAYTMB010000006.1:0-26035 GCA_964438465.1 uncultured Rhodovulum sp.
GCGGCCTCACTTCAGATCGTCGGGCAGGATGCCCTCGGGAAGGCCCTGGTAGCAGACCGGCCGCAGGAAGCGGCGGATCGAGAGCGTGCCGACCGAGGTGGCGCCGAAGTTGGTCGACGCCGGATAGGGGCCGCCATGCACCATGGCGTCGGCCACCTCGACGCCGGTCGGGAAGCCGTTGGCGAGGATGCGGCCCGCCTTGCGCTCGAGGATCGGGAGCAGCCGCCGCGCCAGCGCCGCGTCGCCGTCGTCCATGTGGAGGGTCGCGGTGAGCTGGCCCTCGAAACCCCGCGCCAGCGTCTCCATCTCGTCGGGTCCGCCGACGCGAACCACGAGCCCGAGCGGGCCGAACACCTCCTCGCCGAGCGCGTGATCCTGCAGATAGATCGCCGCGTCGGTCTCGTAGAGGTTGGGGCTGGCCTGCCGGCCCTCGCTATCGGTGACCAGAACCGGCTTCACTGCGTTGCGCCCGTCGAAGCGCGCCTTGCCGTCGCGATAGGCGGAAGCGATGCCGTCGGTGAGCATGCACTGGCTGGCGACGCCCTGAAGCGCCTCGGCCGCGGCGGCGACGAAGGCGTCGCCCGGGGCGCCGCGCTCGACCACGGCGATGCCGGGGTTGGTGCAGAACTGGCCCGCGCCCATGGCGAGCGATCCGGCCCAGCCCCTGCCGATCTCCGCGCCGCGCGCCCTGACCGCTTCGGGCAGGAGGAACATCGGGTTGACGCTGCCGAGCTCGCCGAAGAACGGGATCGGCTCCGGCCGGGCGGCGCAGAGGTCGAAGAGCGCGCGGCCCCCGGCGAGCGAGCCGGTGAAGCCGACCGCCTTGATCAGCGGGTGCTGGACCAGCGCCTCGCCCACATCGCGGCGGCCGCCCTGGATCAGGCTGAAGACGCCCGGGTGGACCCCGCAGGCGGCGATGGCGGCGTGGATCGCCTCGGCGACGATCTCGCCGGTTCCCGGATGCGCGGAATGGCCCTTGACCACGACGGGGCAGCCGGCGGCGAGCGCCGCGGCGGTGTCGCCGCCGGCGGTCGAGAAGGCCAGCGGGAAGTTCGAGGCGCCGAAGACGGCGACCGGGCCGATCGGGCGCTCGATCATGCGCAGGTCCGGGCGGGGCAGCGGCTTGCGGTCGGGCAGGGCCTTGTCGTGGCGGCGGTCGAGATAGGCCCCGTCGCGGATATGGGAGGCGAAGAGGCGGAGCTGGCCGGTGGTGCGGCCGCGCTCGCCTTCGAGCCGGGCCTGCGGAAGGCCGGTTTCGGAGCTGCCGATCGCGGTGATCTGCGCGCCGCGGGCCTCGATCTCGTCGGCGATGGTTTCGAGGAATTTCGCGCGCTCCTCGCGCGAGGAATAGCCGTAGGACCAGAAGGCGTCCTCGGCGGCGCGGGCGGCGCGGTCGACCAGCGCCGGGGTGCCGACGCTGAAGGCATGGGCCTCGCCGGTGGCGGGGGCCGAGGTGAAGGTGGTCTCGCCCGCGACCCAGTCGCCTGCGATCAGGTGCCTGCCGTGCGGCGTGAAGGTGGGGGTGTCGAGCATCGTATGTCCTTTCGTCCTGATCAGATCAAGCCGTTGGCGTTCAGAAATTCCGTCATCCGGGCCTGCCGGCCTTCGGTCAGCGGCCAGGCCGAGGGCGGGCGCGTCGGCCCGCAATCCCGTCCCAGGGCCTGAAGCGCGGCCTTGACGGTGGTGACATTGGTTCCGTTCGGCGCCTCGGCGCGGATGTCCTCGCATACCAGCATTTCCGAGATCAGGTCACGGGCATTCTCATGGTCCGACGCTTCCAGGGCGGTATGTATCGCGATCGGGCGCCCCGGCCAGACATTGACGAGGCCGGAGGAGACGTCGAGATCGAACGCCATCGGTCCCCGTCGGGTCAGTGGATTTCCGGCTCGCCCGCGGCCTCGCCGAAGCCGCGCGCGAGATAGTCGAAGTCGCAGCCCTCGTTGGCCTGGCCGACATGGCGCTGGAACATGTAGCCGTAGCCCCGCTGGTACCGCGGCTCGGGGGCGCGCCAGTCGGCCTTGCGGCGGGCGATCTCGGCCTCGTCCACCAGCATGTCGAGGCGGCGGTTCGGCAGGTCGAGGCGGACGAGGTCGCCGGTCCGCAGCAGCGCCAGCGGGCCGCCGACGAAGCTTTCGGGCGCGACATGCAGGACGCAGGCGCCGTAGGAGGTGCCCGACATCCGCGCGTCGGAGATGCGCAGCATGTCGCGATGACCCTGCTTCACCAGCTTCCTCGGCAGGGGCAGCATCCCCCATTCCGGAAAGCCGGGCCCACCCTGCGGCCCCGCGTTGCGCAGCACCAGCACATGGTCCGGCGTGACGTCGAGAGCCTCGTCGTCGATGGCCTTCTTCATCTCCGGATAGCTGTCGAAGACCAGCGCCGGGCCCTCGTGGACATGGTACTTCGGGTCGCAGGCGGCGGGCTTGATGACCGCGCCGTCGGGGCAGAGGTTGCCGCGCAGCACCGCGAGCGAGCCTTCGTGATAGACCGGGTTCGACAGCGGCCGGATCACGTCGTCGTTGTGGACCCTGGCGCCGTCTAGGCATTCCGCGAGCGTCTTGCCGGTGACGGTGACGGCGGAGGTGTCGAGGCGCGCCTCGAGCTGCTTCATCAGCGCGCGCAGGCCGCCGGCGTAGAAGAAGTCCTCCATCAGGTAGTCCTTGCCGGAGGGGCGGACATTGGCGATCAGCGGGGTGGTGCGGCCCAGCGCGTCGAGGTCGTCGAGCGTGAGATCGACGCCGGCGCGGCGCGCCATGGCGATGAGATGGACCACGGCGTTGGTCGAGCAGCCGGTGGCCATGGCGACGATGGCGGCGTTGCGCACGGCGGCGGCGGTGACGATCCGGTCGGGGGTCAGGTCCTCCCAGACCATCTCGACGATGCGGCGGCCGCAGGCGGAACCCATGCGCTGATGCCCGGAATCGGCGGCGGGGATCGAGGAGGCGTTCGGCAGGGTCAGGCCCATGGCCTCGGTGATCGAGGTCATGGTCGAGGCGGTGCCCATGGTCATGCAGGTGCCGACCGAGCGGGCGATCCCGCCCTGGATACCGAGCCATTCCTCGGCGCCGATATTGCCGGCGCGACGCTCGTCCCAGTATTTCCAGGCGTCCGAGCCCGAGCCGAGCACGCGGCCGGCGTAGTGCCCGCGCAGCATCGGGCCGGCGGGCAGAAAGATCATCGGCACGCCCGCCGTGAGCGCGCCCATGACGAGGCCCGGCGTGGTCTTGTCGCAGCCGCCCATCAGCACCACGCCGTCGAGCGGGTGCGAGCGGATCATCTCCTCGGTCTCCATGGCGAGGAGGTTGCGGTAGAGCATCGAGGTCGGCTTGGTGAAGCTCTCGTCCACGCTGAGCGCCGGCATCTCCACGGCGAAGCCGCCGCCCTGGGCCACGCCGCGCTTGACGTCCTTCACCCGCTCGGGGAAGTGGCCGTGGCAGGAGTTGAGCTCCGACCAGGTGTTCAGGACGCCGATGATCGGCCTGCCCATGAACTCCTCCTCGGCATAGCCGAGCTGCATCATGCGCGAGCGGTGGCCGAAGCTGCGCAGGTCGTCGGGCGCGAACCAGCGGGCGCTGCGCAACTCGTCCGGGGCCTTCCTCCTGGCGTCGACCATGATGCTCCCTGCTCAAGCGACCAAGGGTGATGCATGCGAATACATCGCCGCACTGTCAATACACGGGCCACCGGGTCCGGGCGGGTGAATTTCGGGCCGTCATAATCCATCGTTGACAGAGGAAAGCGAAGCAGCATCGTATGGATGCGGTTTCATAGCGAGATTCACTCGATGACCACCGCATGAACGAACGGGCCGGGAAGCTCGCCGCCTCACGGGCGCCGGCGCCCCGGGGCCGTGACGATGGCGATGGTCGGCAGGATCGCCGGGGTGTCGCAGGTCACCGTGTCGCGCGCGCTGAGCGAACCCTCGAAGGTGTCGCCGGCGACGCTGAAGAAGACCTCCCCCTCCTTGACGAGCTTCCGGGTCGGTCGCGCCGCCCTGGGCGCCTGCGCCGCACAGGCGATCCTCGGACGCCTCGGCGAGGGAAATCCCACGGAAGCCGTGACCGACATCGGCTTCGAGATCGTGCGGCGCGAAAGCGCCTGAGCCGCCGGAGATCCGATCCGGGATCCGGGCGCGTTCGGGCTCGGGCGGTCACTGTCGCGCAGGTTACAAAAGTCTTGATAGCATGAAATTATTACAGCAGAATCAATTGATTGACTGAAGTCGCACGCGTGCGACAGCGTGCGACTCTCATCGGTCGATGGGGCCGGTTCCATATCGGGCGTCCGGCCTTGCGCCTCCTCCGCGGCGGTCCCGGGCCCCCCAAACGGCTGAGAGCCTCCCTCGGGAAGCGCCGCCGTTCAGGGGGCGGACCGGTTCACGCCTTCGAGTACTTGGCGTCCACTGCGTCGATCGCCCTGACGTTGCCGGCCGAGCGGCCGGCTTCGTCGAAGGTCTGGGCGAGATAGGCGTCGGCGATCGACTTGGCGACCTCCGCGCCGATCACCCGCGCGCCCATGGTGATGATCTGGGCGTTGTTCGACAGCGCCGCCCGTTCGGCGGAATAGGTGTCGTGCGTCAGCGCGGCGCGGATGCCCGGCACCTTGTTCGCCGAGATGCAGACGCCGATGCCGGTGCCGCAGACCAGGATCGCGCGGTCGTAGACGCCGTCCTTCACCGCGCTGGCGACCCGGTCGGTCAGATGCGCGTACAGCTTCTCCGCCTCGGTCTGCGGCGCGCTCAGGTCGGCGACCTCGAAGCGCCCCTTCAGATGTTCGGCGAGGATATGGGCGAGCTCGGCGCCCGCGCTGTCGCCCGCGACTGCGATTTTCATGGCTTCCTCCTGGGTTCGGTCTTTGCTGCGATCATGGACCCGCGCGGCCCCGGATCGAAAGGGGTCATCCCAGCGCCGCCGACACGCGGCGCAGGATATCGATGTAGCCTTCGGGCGCCCAGGCCGAGCGGCCGATGAACAGCCCGTCGACATGCGGCCGGCCGATCAGCTCGGCGGCGTTGCCGGGGTTGACGCTGCCGCCGTACAGCACCGGCGGCGGCGCCGGCAGCAGCGCCCCGGCGACGCGCTTGATCAGCGCCTGCTTGTCGTCGGCGTAGTCGGACGAGGCCGGGATCCCGTGCTCGCCGATCGCCCAGACCGGCTCGTAGGCGAACAGGACCTTCGCCGCGCGCTGGTCCGCGCCGAGGAACTGCAGCGCCCCGGTGGTCTGGTCGGTCAGCACCTCGTCGGCGCGGCCCGCCTCGCGCTCGGCGAGGGTTTCGCCGACGCAGATCAGCGGCACGAAGCCGTGGCGCACCGCGGCTTCGGTCTTGAGGCCGACGGTGCGGTCGGTCTCGCCGAAATGTTCGCGCCGCTCGCTGTGGCCGAGCTCGATCAGGTCGAGGCCGCAGTCCTTCAGCTGCAGCGGCGAAACCTCGCCGGTCCAGGCGCCGGCCTCCGCCCAGTGCATGTTCTGCGCGCCGACCCTGACCCGGGTCGCGCCCAGCGCGCGCCTGACCTCGCGCACGGCGGTGAAGGAAGGAATGACGAACGGCTGGATGCGCGGGTCGCAGTCCGGCGCGAAGCCCGCCAGCGCCTCGGCGAAGGCGAGGCCCTCGGCCAGGGTCTTGTTCATCTTCCAGCTGGTGCCGACCCAGACGTTCATGTGGGCTCCCCCGTTGCTTCGACTATGTTGAGCCGCACCCCGGCCGCGTCCAGCGTCGCCCGGAGGCCGGCGTCCGGCGCCCGCCCGGTCAGGACCGAGTCGAACCGGGTCAGCTCGGCCAGGAAATGCAGCGCCGGGCGGCCGAACTTGGTGTGATCCACCAGCAGATGGCGGCGGTCCGCCGCGCCGATCATCAGCCGCTTGGACTGCACCACCTCCTGGTTCTGGTGAAAGGCCGCGGCGCCGTGGATCGCCGAGGACGACAGGAAGGCGACGTCGGCGCGCAGCGCCCGCAGCGCCTCCTCGCAGGCGAGGCCGAAGAAGCCGTGGAACTTCTTGCTGTACTGCCCGCCGAGCGCGATCAGGTTCAGCCCGGCGGCGCCGGCCAGGGTGGTGATGACCGTCAGGTTGTTGGTGATCACCGTGAGCGGACGCAGCTCGGCGAGATGCCGCGCGAGGCCGCCCGCCGTCGAGCCGTCGTCGATGATCACCGTCTGGCCCGGCTCGATCAGCCGCGCGGCGGCCATGGCGATGCGACCCTTTTCCTCGGCGGCGAGGGTCTGGCGGTAGCGGAAGTCGCTTTCGAACTGGGCGCTCGACTGGATGGACGCGCCGCCGCGCACCTTGCGCAGCAGGCCGCCGTCCTCGAGCTCGTCGAGGTCGCGATGGATCGTCATCTTCGACACGCCGAAGCGGATCGACAGATCGTCGACCGTCGCCGCCCCCTCTTCGAGCAGCACGTCCATGATGCGTTGCCTGCGGCCGTTCAGCTTCATCCGGCGACCCTTTCCGCGACAGGAATAACATCCTTTTCAGAATATGCAACATTAATTTTGTGATTTTGTGATTCGATCTTGTGAAATTCCGGCCGATCAGCTACGGAGGGGCGGTCGGCTTCGGCGGCCCAGGGCCGGCCGAAACCAGGATCCACGCATGAGAGAGATGAAAGGGGAAACGCCATGAAGTTCTTTGTCGACACCGCCGAGATCGCCGAGATCGAGGAGCTGAACCGGATCGGCCTGCTGGACGGGGTGACCACCAACCCGACGCTGATCGCGAGATCCAGGCGCGACTTCAAGGAGGTCGTCGCCGAGATCTGCCGGATCGTCGACGGGCCGGTGTCCGCCGAGGTCGCCTCGACCGAGTACGAGGGCATGATGGCCGAGGGCAAGGCGCTGGCGGCCATCGCGCCGAACGTGGTGGTGAAACTGCCGCTGACGATGCAGGGGCTGCGGGCCTGCCGGAGCTTCGCCGAGGCCGGGGTCAAGACCAACGTCACGCTGTGCTTCACCGCGAACCAGGCGCTGCTGGCGGCGAAGGCGGGCGCGACCTATGTCTCGCCGTTCGTCGGGCGGCTCGACGAGCTGAACATCGACGGCATGGAGCTGATCCGCGACATCCGCACGATCTTCGACAACTACGGCTACGAGACCCAGATCCTCGCCGCGTCGATCCGGTCGGCGAACCACGTCAAGGAAGCGGCGCTGGCCGGCGCCGACGTGGCGACGATCCCGACGGCGGTGATCCGCACCCTCGCCGACCATCCGCTGACCGACAAGGGGCTGGCCGCCTTCGTCAAGGACTGGGCCGCGACCGGGCAGTCGATCCTCTGACCCGCGGCGCGGCGCGGGGTGTATCATGTTGATACAGAGGTCAACTCTCTGATATCATTGATGAACGCCCTGCCCCGCCAGCCGCAGCCGGTGATTTCCGGCGAGGTCGTCGCGGACGGCGGCGATCTCGGAGGCCACGCGGGCCGCGTCCCAGCCGAGCGCGCGGGCGGCGACCTCGGCGATGGCGTCGAGGTCGCGCGCCGTCAGGCCGCCGGTCACGGCCAGCGTCGTGCGCCGCATCACGATGTCCGCGAGATGCACGACCATCTCGGCGCGGGCGATCCAGTCGATCTCGGCGCGGCTGTAGTCGCCCGCGTCCGGCAGCCGGTCGGCGTCGGTCCAGTCGCCGCGGTGCAGCGCCACGGCGCGCGCCGTCGTCCCGTAGCGCGCCAGCAGCCGGTCGAGCCGCGCTTCGTCGAGGCCGGTCTCGCGGGCGGCCTCCGCCAGCCAGGCGGCCCGCGCCGGGGCGTCGGCCGGAAAACCCCTGCCGCCACCGATGGCCAGCGCGCGGGTGGAGGTCGCGCGGCTGCGCCCGAGCCGGGCGAGGGTCGCGTCGGCGACCTCCTCGGCGAAGCCGCGGAAGGTCGTCCACTTGCCGCCGACGAGGCTGACGATCGGGAACGGCCGGTCCCCCTCCGGCTCGGCGGTCGGCGTGGAATGGTCGCGGCTGATCAGCCCGGGCGACGCCGCGTCCGAGGCCGGCAGCGGCCGGATGCCGCTGTAGGCGTAGACGATCTGCCCGCGCTCGAAGGCGAGGCCGGGCAGCAGGGCGCGCAGGCTGGTCAGGAAATAGTCGATCTCGTCATCGTCGCAGCGCACCGCCTCGGGATCGGCGGCGGGGATGTCGGTCGAGCCGACCAGCGCGCGGCCGAGATAGTCGTAGACCAGCAGGATGCGGCCGTCGTCGGCCTCGAAATAGATCATCCGGCCCGCAAGCTCGCGCAGCAGCTCGGGATGGTCGAGCAGGATATGCGAGCCCTTGGTGCCGCCGATCAGCCGCGAGGGCGCGCCGAGCGCGGCGTTGACCTGGTCGATCCACGGGCCGGCGGCGTTGACGACGATCCGCGGGCGCACCGCGAGCGTGGCCCCGTCCGGCAGCGCGAAGCCGAGCACGCCCGCGGCGGCGCCGATCAGGGTCGCGGCGCTGGCGGCGGCCGACGCGGGGTGCAGGTCGAGGCCGTCGCGCACCAGCTCGAAGACCAGGCGCTCGGGACGGCTGATCTTGGCGTCGTAGTAGACGCCCGCCGCGACGATGCTGGGAGTGAGATGGGGGGTCTCGCGCAGGGCGCGGCGCTTGCCCATCAGCCGGTGGCGCGGCATCACCCGGTCGCGCGACCCGTAGAAATCATAGAGCGCCAGGCCGATCTTGATGAGCACCGCCCCGCGGCTGCGCGGCGCGGTGGTCGAGCCCGCCAGCGTGCGCAGCGAGGCGCCGATGCCCTTGGTCCAGGAGAAGATCGGGATGACGGTGGGCAGCGCCTCGACGCAGTGCGGGGCGTTCTTCAGCAACAGGTTGCGCTCGAGCGTCGACTGGGCGACGAGGCCGAATTCGCCGGTCTCGAGATATTTCAGCCCGCCGTGGATGAGGCGCGAGGGCGCGGCGCTGGTGCCGGAGCCGAAGTCGGCCTTGTCGACGATCAGGCAGCGCACGCCCTGGGCGCAGAGGTCGCGGAACAGGCCGGCGCCGTTGATCCCGGCGCCGAGGATGACGACGTCGTAGTCGGTCGGGACGGTCATGCCGGGTCTCCGAGGGCTTCGATCTCCGGCCAGAGCGGGACCATCGCCGCGCTGATGCGCCGGTGCAGCGCGTAGCGGGCGTCGTAGCCGGCGCTGCGGGCCGGATCGGGGGCGTAGACGCGCGCGCGCGCCGCGAGGTCGCGGGGATCGTCCTGCGGCGAGGGATAGAGGCCGACCGCGGCGCCGGCGCACAGCGCGGCGCCCCAGGCGGCGGCCTCGTCGGTGTCGGTGACGGTGACCGGCATCCCCAGCACATCGGCGAACATCTGCGCGAAGGCGGGATTGCGCGAGACGCCGCCGGTCAGCCGCGCCTCGGCGATGGCGAAGCCGTCGCGCAGCGCGTCGATATGGACGCGGTGGTTCATCGCGATGCCTTCCAGCACGGCGCGCAGCAGGTCGCCGCGGTCGTGCCAGCCGCGCAGGCCGAGGAAACCGGCGCTGGCGACCGGGCCGTGCGGCGAGCCGAACAGGTAGGGGTGGAACAGCGCGGTCGAGGGGCGGGCGAGCGCGGCGTCGATCTCGGCGCCGAGAATGGCGTGGATGGTGCGTCCTTCCGCCTGGGCGGCGGCCTGGTCGCGGTGGCAGAGGGTGTCGAGGAACCAGTCGTAGTTGGCGGCCGAGGCGGGCGAGATCGCCATGCTGTTCCAGCGGCCCGGCTCGATCGCGCTGCGGCAGTACCAGCGCGGATCGACGCGCGGGCTGGCGTGCACGGTTTCGTTGATCGAATAGGTGCCGGCGACGATGGCGACGACGCCGATCCGGTGGCCGCCGATGCCGAGCGCCGAGGCGGTCACGTCGTGGAGGCCGGCGGCGACCGGGGTGCCCGGCGCGAGGCCCGTCAGGGCGGCGGCCTCGGGCGTGACCGCGCCGACGATCTCGGCCGAGCCGGAGACCTCCGGCAGGGCGCCGAACAGATCCTCGATGCCGTAGAGCCGCAACGCGGCTTCGGTGAAGCGTTGGCTGCGCAGGTCGGCGAAGGCGGCGCTGGCCTCGGTGCGGTCGGTGCCGATCGTGCCGGTCAGGCGGAAGCGCAGCCAGTCCTTGCAGCAGAGCACATGCGCGATGCGGGCGTAGCGGTCGGGCTCGTGGCGCCTGATCCAGGCGAGCAGGGCCGAGGGCGCGGAGGGGTGCGGGATCTGGCCGGTCAGGGCCAGCGCCTCGTCCGCCAGCGGCGAGGCGGCCCAGGCCTCGGCCAGCGCGCCGGCGCGGCTGTCGAGCGACAGGATCGCCGGCCCGAGCGGCGCGCGGTCGGCGTCGAGCAGGTAGAGCCCGTCGCCGTGGGCGGTGGCGGCGACGGCGAGGATGTCGGAGGCGGGCCGGCCGCCGAGCGCGATGGCTTCGGCGATCGCCTCGGCGGTGGCGCGCCACAGCCCGTTCATGTCGCGCTCGACATGGCGCGGCTGCGGCATCGACTGCGGCACGCGGCGGCGCGCGACGGCGATCTGGGCGCCGCCGGCGTCGAACAGCACGGCCTTGGTCACGGTCAGTCCGTTGTCGATCCCGAGCAGGCTTGGCATGCGGCGTCGCTCCGTTCAGCCGGCCCGCGGCGGAACTGCGCGCGGGACCGGTGTCACCACGACGTTGATCCCCTTTGCCCGCATGCGGTCAAGATGCGCCGCGGGCAGGCCGTCATCGACGATGACCACGTCGAAGTCGGTCAGGGCGGCGAGGCGGTGCAGCGCCCGGCGCTCGAACTTGGTGTGGTCGGCCAGCAGGATGCGGGTGGCGGCGGCGTCGAACATCGCGCGCTTGGTCTCGACCATCTCGGCGGACTGGTGGAAGGTGAGGTCGTCGGTGATCGCCGACATCGACAGGAACAGCGTGTCGGCGCGCAGCCGCGAGATCTCGGTCTGGGTCATGCCGCCGATGAAGGCGTTGCACCAGTTGAAGAACTGGCCGCCGAGCCCGAGCAGGGTCAGGTCGCGCACGCCCTTGAGCTCGTTCATCAGCGTCAGCGAATTGGTGATGGCGGTCAGCGGCACCTTGGCCGGCAGGTGGCGGGCCATGCCGAGCACGGTGGTGGAATCGTCGAGGAAGATCGCCTGGCCCGGCTCGACGAAGGCCATCGCGGCTTCGGCGATGGCGGCCTTCTCGGCGGATTGCCGGCTGGAGCGGTAGACGTCGCTCGCCTCGATCAGGCTGGTGGGCGCGGCCGAGACGATGCCGCGGGTCTTGCGCAGCAGGCCGCGGCTGACGAGGTCGTCGAGGTCGCGGTGCGCGGTCATCAGGCTGACGCCGAAGCGGTCGGTCAGCTCCTCGATCCGCATCGAGCCGGTCGCCATCACCGCTTCGGCGATCAGCTGCCGGCGGACCAGCTGGCGCGCCTGGCGGCTGTCGCTGGGCACCTCCTCGGCGATCAGGCGCTCGACCGCCGATTGAGCTGGTGGTTGCCGCATGTCGGTCATTGCGTGGCGTCCGGCGCTGCGACGCGGGAAAAGAAGGGGCGCCGCTTCCGACGCCCCTCCGAGGTCACTGCGTCATCGTGAACGGAGCGGTCATCTGGTCGACGTTGTCGGGCGTGATCAGCAGGCAGTCGAACAGCTGCTTCTCGCTGGCCGCGCCGGTTTCGCCGGTCTTGATGAAGTTGTCCGCCTGGCGGACCGCCTCGGCGGAGAACACCGCGACGGGCTGCAGGACGCTGTACTGCATCTCGCCGGCCTTGATCGCCGCGACCGCGTCGGGCGAGCCGTCGAAGCCGCCGACCTTGACGTCGGCGAGCCTGCCCGCCTCCTTCAGCGCCGCGATCGCGCCCAGCGCCATCTCGTCGTTGCCGCTGATGACGCCGATGATGTCGGGGTTCGCCTGCATCATGCTCTGCATCTTGTTGTAGCCTTGGGTGCGGTCCCAGTTGGCGACTTCCTGCGCCTTCTTCACCAGGTCGGGGTACTGGGTCAGCACGGTCTCGTAGCCGTTGGAGCGGGTCGCGGCGTTGTTGTCGGCGGGGTTGCCGAACAGCTCGACGTACTCGCCGGCGTCGCCGACGCTCTCGACCCACTGCACCGCGCCCATCGCCGCGCCCTGGGCGTTGTTGGAGACGAGCTGGCCCTTGGCGAGGCCCTCCTGGTTGATCTCGGCGTTGACGAGGAACACCGGGATGCCGGCGTCGACCGCCTTGCGCACGGCGCCGATCGAGCCGTCGGCGTTCGCCGGGTCGAGGATGATCGCCACCGACTGGTTGGTGATCGCGGTGTCGATCAGGTTGCTCTCGGTGTTGGTGTCGCCGACATGCGCGCTGACGGTCGCGGTGTAGCCCAGCTCCTCGGCGGTCGCCCTGGCCACCTCGCCCTCGGTGAACCAGTAGGGGTTCGCCGGATCGTTGACGATGATCGAGATCAGCCCCTCGGCCCAGGCCGATCCGGCGAGCAGCGGCAGCGTCGCGATGGTCGCGAGAAGGAGGCGTTTGCCTTGTTTCAGCATGATCTGGTTTCTCCCTGAAGTTTGCGTGACGCCGCTTGTGCGGCGGTTCTTTCCGCGCGGGGCGGGCGCTCTGGCCCGGCTGTCCCCGTCGCGAGAAATTCGGTTCGCGTCGCTACCGCCGCTTCGGCCCGCCGTACTGGATGCTGTTGAGCAGCACGGCGAGCACGATGACGGCGCCGGTGAACACGGTCTGCCAGTAGGACGAGACCCCGATGATGACGAGGCCGTCGGACAGGAAGCCGATCACGAAGGCGCCGAGCATCGTGCCGAGCATGGTGCCGCGCCCGCCGGTAAGGGCGGCGCCGCCGATGACCACGGCGGCGATGGCGGTCAGCTCGTAGGTGACGCCCGCCGTCGGTCCGGCGGAGGTGAGCTGCGACGACAGCACGAGGCCGGCGATCGCCGCGCAGACGCCCGACAGCACATAGACGGTGATCTTCACGCGCTTCACCGGCACGCCGGACAGCTCGGCGGCGCGCTCGTTGCCGCCCGAGGCGTAGAGCCATCGACCGAAGGCCGTGCGGTTGAGCATCAGCCCGGCGAGGATCGCCACGACCGCAAGCACGATGACGCCGATCGGAACGCCGTACAGCCGGTTGAAGCCGAGCCAGTCGAACCCGGTGTTGCCGAGCTCCGGCCGGCCGGCGAGGTTGTTGTAGGTGAGGCCGTTGGTCATCAGCAGCGCGACGCCGCGCGCGACGTAGAGGACGCCGAGGGTCGCGACGAAGGCCGGCACCTTGAAGTAGGCGATCAGCACGCCGTTGACGGCGCCGACCAGCGCGCCGAGCGCGCAGGTCAGGATCACCACCACCCAGACCGGCGGATAGAGGATGACGCCCAGCGCGTCGATCGTGACGCCCTGCATCAGGAAGCCGGCGATCACGCCGGCGAGGCCCAGTGTCGAGCCGACCGACAGGTCGATCCCGCCGTTGAGGATGACGAGCAGCATCCCCACCGCCAGCAGGCCGAAGATCGCCACATGCGAGGACATGACGAGGAAGTTGCCGAGCGTGAAATAATACGGCGACAGGATCGAGAACACGACGATGATCGCGATCAGCGCGAAGAACGCCCGGCCCTCGAGCAACAGGCCGACGATGTTCAGACCGGCCTTGGCGGGCTCCGCGCGGTCCGGCTTCGTGGATGGGCTCGTGTCCGTCATGGTCGGGGGCTCCGTACTGCGCGACTGTCAGGCGACCACGGCTTCGCCGGAGGCGGCCATGATCTTGTCCTTGGGCGCGTCCGATCCGAATTCGGCCGAGATCCGCCCGCGATGCATCACGATGATGCGGTGGGCGATGCTCAGGCATTCGCCGACCTCGGAAGTGGTGTAGATCACCGCGAGCCCGCGCCGCGCGCCTTCGGCGAGCAGGCGGAACACCTCGGCCTTGGCGCCGACGTCGATGCCGCGGCTCGGCTCGTCGAGCAGCACCACGCGCGGGTTGGTGGCCAGCATCTTGCCGATCACCACCTTCTGCTGGTTGCCGCCCGAGAGCGAGCCGATCGCGGCGCCGCCGCCGGAGGTCTTGATCCGGACCTTGCGGATCTGGTCGTCGATCAGGCTCTGCTCGCGCCCGCCCGAGGTGAACAGCCCGCGGGTGAAGGCGCCGATGCTGGCGAGCGACAGGTTCTGGCCGACGGTCATGGTCTGGACGAGGCCGTCGCGCTGGCGGTCCTCGGGCACCAGCACGAGGCCCGCGGCGATGCGGTCGGCGATGCTGAGATGCGAGACGTCGCGGCCTTCGAGAAGCACCCGGCCGCCGGAGGCCGGCAGCCGGCCGGCCACGCATTCCATCAACTCGGTGCGGCCCGCGCCCATCAGCCCGTAGATGCAGACGATCTCGCCCGCGCGCACGTCGAGCGACAGCCGGTCGACCACCGAATACCCGGCGCCGCCGGGATCGGGCACGCTGACGGCGTCGATCGACAGCGCGACCTCGCCCATCGCATAGCCGGTCGGCGGCGAGCCGAGGTCGAAATTCTCGCCGACCATGTTGCGCACGATCCACTCGAGATCGATGTCCTTGCGCTCGGCGTAGGCGGTCATCGCGCCGTCGCGCAGCACCACGGCGTGGTCGGTGATCTGCAGCGCCTCCTCGAGGTGGTGCGAGATGTAGACGATGGAGACGCCCCGGGCGTTGAGGTCGCGGATCACCTTGAACAGCACCTCGACCTCGGAGGCGCTGAGCGCCGAGGTCGGCTCGTCCATGATCAGGATGCGGCTGTCCACCGACAGCGCCCGCGCGATCTCGACGATCTGCTGCTGGCCGAGGCGCAGGCTCTCGACCGGGGTGCGCGGGTCGATGTCCTCCTCCAGCTCGGCCATCAGCGCGCGCGTCTGGCGCTCCTCCTCGGCGAAGTCGATGCCGGTGGCGGTGCGAATCTCGCGGCCCATGAAGATGTTGTCGCGCACCGAGAGGTTCGGCGCGAGGCTCAGCTCCTGGTGGATGATCGAGATGCCGCGGTTGCGCGCGTCGGTCGAGGACGAGAAGGTGACCGGCGCGCCGTCGAGGATGATCTCGCCGGAGGTCGGCTGGACCACGCCCGACAGCACCTTCATCAGCGTCGACTTGCCGGCGCCGTTCTCGCCGAACAGGGTGGTGACCTGGCCGCGGTGGATGTCGAAGTTCACGCCCTTCAGCGCCTGGATCGCGCCATAGGCCTTGGCGACGTTGCGCGCGGCCAGAACGACCTCGCGCAGGTCGGGCTCGGCGGCGGGAACCTCGCTCATTTCACTTCCAGCCGCACCGGCGTGACCAGCCAGCTCTTGGGGTTCACCAGGGTGAAGACGCCGGTGACCGCGACGGTCCTGCCGGGCAGCGCCGCGCCGTCGACGCCCGCCAGCACCTGCGCCTTGACCTCGTTGTTCAGCGCCGAGCCGGCGTTCTGGTATTCGATCTGGTTGGTGAACTGGCCGAAGGCGATCTCGCCGGTGGCGTCGCGGACATCGGTGCCGTTGATGGCGGGCCCGGTCTGGACCCGGACCAGCAGCTCCTCGGGCAGGCCCTCGACCGCGACGGCGTAGACGCCGGCCTTGCCCTCGCCCACCACGCCTTCGAAGCGGACCGGCAGGACCGGGCCGACGCCGGCGGGCACGCCGTATTCCGCGCCGGCGGCGGCCTTGTCGGCGGCGATCGCGGCGGCGAGGGTCGCGGCGTCGACGGCGCGCGCCTCGAT
This sequence comes from uncultured Rhodovulum sp., assembly GCA_964438465.1. GTDB lineage: Bacteria > Pseudomonadota > Alphaproteobacteria > Rhodobacterales > Rhodobacteraceae > Amaricoccus. Next base: position 15,603 of record CAYTMB010000006.1, read on the forward strand.
GCTGGCCTGGATGCCGGGGAATTCGGCCGCGCCGAACGCCTCGGGCGAAAACACGTCGGCGCGGGCGTCCTGCTCCGAGCCGATCACCACGACCTTGGTCGACCAGGCCATCGCGCCGATGAGGACGAGGCCGGCGGCGGCGAGCAGCACCCCGCGCCGCGATCCGGTGCGCGCCTGCGGCGCCATGTCAGACCCTGTGCTCATGCTGCGGCGACCTCCGGCGATATCGGGTTTCGGGACGGCTATTTCCGCGCCGCGGACCGCGCGGGCGGCCGGGCGGGATGAACTCGGGCGGCTGGCGTCAGCGCGCCGCGGCGCGCGCGGGCATGCGGCGCGATTCGACGGATCTGTGCTGTGATCGGGTCACCGGCATCCTCCCCCGGCGTGCGATTCGAAGGGTGCTCCCGTCGCATCGACGCCTTCTGCGTTGGTTTCACAGCCCTTTCACCGGCTGGAGCGGCAACGGGCGTGATATTGTTGTGTTATCAGGCCCGCGCATCATGTTAACAAAAGCGCCTTCTGTCAACCGGCTGTTTTTGCGGGATGGCGAAAATATGGGCGCTGGCGAGGCCTGCGGCAGAGGGCCTCTCCCGGACTCCGCGCCGGTCCCGGGACGCGTCGGAGCAGCCAGCGCGGCTTGGGTTGCTGATGTTCGCCCTGCCCCATCGCCGCCTATATTTGGCTAAGCATTTGATATTAATTTCATATTTTCTGCGCGCGATCCGCTTTCGGCTTGGACGCATCGCGACCGCGCGGAACCAGGCCCTCTTGACGCGCCGCCCGCGCAAACAGGATTGACTCGCGGCGGACGCCATGAAATTATTTTCTTGGTTCGTAAAAAAATCCATCCACGGCGCTATCTCTGTGAGATAACGCATGTCGGCGAATGGCGCTCCGGCATGGCCAGCGACGCGCGCAGGCGACACAAGGGTACGCACGGCGCAAGACCGCGCGACTGGGGGAAGGAAACGCATGCCCGGAACGACCGCCGTCCCGACCGCCCGAAGCCGCGCCGGGACGCCGGGCATGCCTGACCGCGCCGACATCCTGGTCGGGATCGATTCGGGCACCTCGGTCATCAAGGCCGTCGCCTTCGACCTCGCCGGCCGGCAGATCGCCGCCGCCGCCGTGCCCAACCGCTACGCCACCGGCGCCGACGGCTCGGCCCGCCAGTCGCTGCCGCAGACCTGGGCCGATTGCGCGCAGGCGCTGCGCGCGCTCGGCGACCGGGTCGAGGGCCTCGCCCGCCGCACCGCCGCGGTCGCCGTCACCGCCCAGGGCGACGGGACCTGGCTGGTGGGCGCCGGCGACGCGCCGGTCGCCGACGCCTGGCTCTGGCTCGACGCCCGCGCCGCGCCCTCCGTCGCCCGCCTCGCCGCCGGCCCGCAGGAGCGCGCGCGTTTCGAGGCGACCGGCACCGGCCTCAACACCTGCCAGCAGGGCGCCCAGCTCGCGCAGATGCAGCGGACCGAGCCCGAGACGCTCGACCGCGCCGAGGTGGCGCTGCACTGCAAGGACTGGCTCTACCTCAACCTGACCGGCGTGCGCGCCACCGATCCCTCGGAGGCGAGCTGGACCTTCGGCGACTTCCGCACCCGCGCCTACGACGCCACGGTGATCGAGGCGCTGGGCCTGACCGGGCGCCGCCGGCTGCTGCCCGAGATCGTCGACGGCACCGAGACCACCCATCCGCTGACCGCGGCCGCCGCCGCGGCGACCGGCCTCCACGCCGGCACGCCGGTCAGCCTCGGCTACGTCGACATGGTGATGACCGCGCTCGGCGCCGGGGTGCACACCGGCGACGCCGGCGCCGCCTGCACGGTGATCGGCTCGACCGGCGTGCATTTGCTGTCCAAGCGCGTCGCGGAGGTGACCCCGAACGCCGAGGGAACCGGCTACGTCATGGCGCTGCCGGTTCCCGGCTATGTCGCGCAGATGCAGACCAACATGGCCGCCGCGCTCAACATCGACTGGGCGCTGCGCCTCGCCGCCGACCTGATGACCGAAGCCGGCCGCGTGGTCGCCCCCGCCGAACTGGTCGGGCGGATCGAGGGCTGGCTGGCGGCGTCCCGGCCGGGCGCCCTGCTCTACCACCCCTACATCTCCGAGGCCGGCGAGCGCGGCCCCTTCGTCGACGCCAACGCCCGGGCCGGCTTCATCGGCCTGTCGGGCGGCCACCGCTTTCCCGACCTGATCCGCGCCGTGGTCGAGGGGCTGGGGCTGGCCGCGCGCGACTGCTACGCCGCGATGGGCGACATGCCCTCCGAACTGCGGCTGACCGGCGGCGCCGCGCGCTCGGCGGCGCTGCGCGGCGTGCTCGCGGCGGCGGTCGGCGCGCCGGTCCGGGTCTCCGGCCGCGAGGAGGCCGGGGCCGCCGGCGCCGCGATGATGGCCGCGGTGGCGATCGGGGCCTATCCCTCGATGGACGCCTGCATCGCCGAATGGGTCACGCCGCTGCTCGGCGCGCCGGAGCCGCCGGACCCGGCGCTGGCCGCCACCTACGACCGGCTGTTCCCCGCCTATCTCCGCGCCCGCAGCGCGCTCGTCCCGGTCTGGGACATGCTGGCCACGGCCCCCCAAAGGAGCACGACATGACCGAACCCGCGATGATCGACCTCGTCGTGATCGGCGGCGGCATCAACGGCGCCGGCATCGCCCGCGACGCCGCCGGCCGCGGCCTCAGCGTGATCCTGTGCGAAAAGGACGACCTCGCGCAGGGCACCTCGTCGCGCTCGGGCAAGCTCGTGCACGGCGGCCTGCGCTATCTCGAATACTACGAGTTCCGGCTGGTCCGCGAGGCCCTGATCGAGCGCGAGGTGCTGATGAACGCGGCGCCGCATATCATCTGGCCGATGCGCTTCGTGCTGCCGCACAGCCCGCAGGACCGGCCGGCCTGGCTAGTCCGGCTGGGCCTGTTCCTCTACGACCATCTCGGCGGCCGCAGGAAGCTGCCCGGAACCCGCACGCTCGACCTCTCCCGCGACCCCGAGGGCGCGCCGATCCTCGACCAGTACCGCCGCGGCTTCGAATATTCCGACTGCTGGGTCGACGACGCCCGCCTCGTGGTGCTGAACGCGCTCGGCGCCGCGGAGAAGGGCGCCGAGGTGCTGACCCGCACCGCCTGCACCAGCGCCCGGCGCGAGAACGGCGGCTGGACCGTCGCCCTGCGCGCCGCCCGCAGCGGCGAGACCCGGACCGTGCGCGCCAAGGCGCTGGTGAACGCCGGCGGCCCCTGGGTCACCGACATCCTCGGCCGCGTCGCCGGCTCGAACAGCAGCCGCAACGTCCGGCTGGTCAAGGGCAGCCACATCATCACGCCGAAGTTCTGGGACGGCCGGCACGCCTATCTCGTGCAGAACCACGACAAGCGGGTGATCTTCGTCAACCCATACGAGGGCGACAAGGCGCTGATCGGCACCACCGACATCGCCTACGACGGCCGGCCGGAGGACGTCCGCATCGACGAGGCGGAGATCGACTACCTGCTCGCCGCGGTGAACCGCTACTTCAAGGAAAAGCTGCGCCGCGAGGACGTGCTCGAAAGCTTCTCCGGGGTGCGCCCGCTGTTCGACGACGGCAAGGGCAACCCCTCGGCGGTGACGCGCGACTATGTGTTCGACCTCGACGAGACCGGCGGCGCGCCGCTGCTGAACATCTTCGGAGGCAAGATCACCACCTTCCGCGAGCTCGCCGAGCGCGGCGTCCACCGCCTCGCGAAGTTCTTCCCCGACATGGGCGGCGACTGGACCGGCAAGGCCCCGCTGCCCGGCGGCGAGATCGCAAACGCCGATTTCGTGCAGTTCGTCGAGGACCTGCGCGCCGCCCGCCCCTGGATGCCGCGCCGCCTCGTGCTGCATTACGCCCGGCTCTACGGCGCCCGGACCGAGCGGATCCTCGCCGGCGCCACGTCGCTCGACGGGCTGGGGCGCCATTTCGGCGCCGATCTCTACGAGGCCGAAGTCCGCTACCTCGTCGCCACCGAATGGGCGCAGACGCCGGAAGACGTGCTGCACCGGCGCACCAAGCAGGAGCTGCACATGACCGCCGACGAGCGCGCCGCCTTCGCGGCCTGGTTCGACGCCGAGTTCGCCCAGCGGGCCGCCTGACCATGCCCCTGACGCTGTCGCTCAACACCAACCCGCTGGTGAACCGCTTCGCCGATCCCGACGACCTGATCGACACCGTGGCGCGCGACCTGAAGATCCGCGACCTCCAGCTCACCCACGAGTTCATCAACCCGGGCTGGCCGGCGCCGGTGATCCGCCGGCTGACCCGCCAGATGGCCGCGGCGCTGCGGCGGACCGGCGTACGGGTGACCTCCGGCATGACCGGCCCCTACGGCCGGCTGAACCACTTCGGCCATCCCGACCGCGACGTGCGCCGCTACTACGTCGACTGGTTCAAGACCTTCGCCGACATCACCGCCGAGCTCGGCGGCGTCTCGGTCGGCACCCAGTTCGCGATCTTCACCTACAAGGATTTCGACGACCCCGCGCGGCGCGAGGCGCTGATCCGGATCGCCATCGACTGCTGGGCCGAGGTCGCCGAGCACGCGAAGGCGGCGGGGCTCGGCTATGTGTTCTGGGAGCCGATGAGCGTCGGGCGCGAGTTCGGCGAGACCATCGCGGAATGCCTCGCGCTGCAGGACCGCCTGACCGCCGCGGACATGGCCGTGCCGATGTGGATGATGGCCGACATCGACCACGGCGACGTCACCAGCGCCAACCCCGACGACTTCGACCCCTACGCCTGGGCGCGCGCCGTGCCCCGCGTCTCGCCGATCATCCACATCAAGCAGTCGCTGCTCGACAAGGGCGGCCACCGCCCGTTCACCGCCGCCTTCAACGCCCGCGGCAATATCCAGCCCGAACCGCTGCTCGCCGCCTTCGCCGCCGGTGGCGCGAAGGACAACGAGATCTGCCTCGAACTCAGCTTCAAGGAGCGCGAGCCGAACGACCGCGAGGTCATCCCGCAGATCGCCGAAAGCGTCGCATTCTGGGCGCCGCATATCGACACCGGCGCGGCGGATCTCAACCGATAGGAGCCGGCGCATGGCCCGCAAACCGGCGCCGACCGACGCGAACGACTCGCTCGCCATCCGGGCGGTCTGGCTGCATTACGCCGGCGGCCTGACCCAGGCCGAGGTGGCGCGGCGCCTCGGCGTGCCGTCGGTCAAGGCGCACCGGATGATCGCCCGCGCGGTGGCCGAGGGCGTGGTCAAGGTCACCATCGACGGCGGCATCGTCGAATGCGTCGAGCTCGAGGCCCGGCTCGCCGCCCGCTATGGCCTGCGCCACTGCGAGGTGGCGCCCGACCTCGGCGAGCCCGGCCTGCCGCTGCGCGCGCTCGGCGTCGCCGGGGCCGACTTCCTGCGGCGCGAGATCGAGGGCGGCGCGCACCGCGCGATCGGCCTCGGCCATGGCCGGACGCTCTCCGCCGCCGTGCAGCAGCTGCCGCGGATGGACGCGCGCGGGCTGCGCTTCGTGTCGCTGCTCGGCGGGCTGACGCGCGACTTCGCGGCCAATCCCTATGACGTCATGCACCGGCTCGCCGAAAAGACCGGGGCGCGGGCCTATGTGATCTCTGCGCCCTTCTTCGCCAACACCGCCGAGGATCGCGAGGTGCTGCTCGCCCAGCGCGGCGTGCGCGACGTGGTCGACATGGCCGAGCGCACGGCCGTCAAGTTCGTCGGCATCGGCACGGTCGAGCTGGGGGCGCAGCTGGTCTCCTCGGGGATGATCGAGCGCGCCGAGATCGACGAGATCGCCGGCCAGGGCGGCGTCGCCGAGCTGCTCGGGCATTTCTTCGACGCGGACGGCCGCGAGCTGGAGACCGCGCTGACCGCCCGGACCGTGGCGATCTCGCTCGCCGGTCCGGGCGCGGCGGGCATCGTCGCCGTCGCCGGCGGCGCCGAAAAGGTCGAGGCGATCCGCGCCGTGCTGACCAGCGGCCGCCTGACCGGCCTCGTCACCGACGAGCGCACCGCGCTGGCGCTGCTCGGCTAGGCGGCGCGCGGCGTCGGTAGCGGATCGCAGCGGATGCGGCGAGGCGCGCCGCCTGTGGATAACTTCACCGTTAGAATATTTTCTTGATATTCCAGATACTTGACTAGCGTCACAACGTGGGACGCAGCATCCCTTGCCGCCTTGGCGCGCAGTCGCCGGCCCTTGCGGGCTCCCCGTCGAGCCGCTACCTCCGGAGGTGGATCATGGGGGACGCGCATGCCGGATCGCAAGACCCTGCTTCTGACCGGCGCCAGCCGCGGCATCGGCCACGCCACCGTCAAGCGGTTCTCCTCGGCGGGCTGGCGGGTCATCACCTGCTCGCGCCACCCCTTCCCCGAGGATTGCCCCTGGGAGGCCGGGCCCGAGGACCACATCCAGGTCGATCTCGGCGATCCCAACACCACCATCGAGGCCGTCGCCGAGATCCGCCGCCGCCTGACCGGCGGCCGGCTGGAGGCGCTGGTGAACAACGCCGGCGTCTCGCCCAAGGATCCCGACGGCGGCCGGCAATCGACGCTGACCACCGACCTGCGGACCTGGGGCCAGGTGTTCCACGTCAACTTCTTCGCCACCGTCATCCTCGCCCGCGGCCTGATCGAGGAGCTGGCCGCGGCGAAGGGGACGATCGTCAACGTCACCTCGATCGCCGGCGCCCGGGTGCATCCCTTCGCCGGCCCCGCCTACGCCACCTCCAAGGCCGCGCTGGCTGCGCTGACCCGCGAGATGGCCCATGACCTCGGCCCGATGGGCATCCGGGTGAACGCGATCGCGCCCGGCGAGATCGACACCGAAATCCTCAGCCCCGGCGCCGGCGAGCTCGCCAGGGCGATTCCGCTGCGTCGCCTCGGCAAACCCGAGGAGGTCGCACGAACGATTTACTTCCTCTGCTCGGCGGAAAGCTCGTATATTTCGGGAGTCGAGATCGAGATCAATGGCGGCCAGCATGTCTGACCGGTCGTGGCCGCTCGTCGCGCGCTCAATCACCGCGATCGGTCAACTTCGGGTTGCCGCCGGAGCGTTTTGGCGCGCTTGGCGTGTTCATTGCTTGCTTTGGCGGCGAGAACGAACGATTATCTCTGCGGGGCCGTCTTGAGGGTGGTTTCGCGTTCGTAAGGAGCATCGGACTCGTCGTGTCCGCGGCGCCGCCTCCCGTAACAACGGCGAAGCTTGTAAATGATGGTACGTGGTCGTGTGAAATGGTTCGACACTACAAAGGGGTATGGCTTTGTAGTGGGCGATGACGGCGAAGGGGACATACTGTTGCACGGGAACGTGCTCAGGGTGTTCGGGTTTTCGTCGGTCGCCGAAGGCGCGGAAATCCTGCTCAGCGTGCAGCAGACGGATCGGGGCCGACAGGCCGTCGAGGTGCTCGAGATCGTGCCGGTCGCGGGACAGCCCGACGCCGTCGCGGCGATGCTCGACCCGGCGAACGGCCAGGCCGCGGGGCCGTTGATGCCGGCGCGGGTCAAGTGGTTCGACCGCGTCAAGGGGTTCGGTTTCGTGAACGTCTACGGCAAGAGCGAGGACGTGTTCCTGCACATGGAGACGCTGCGCCAGTTCGGCTACGGCGAGGTGGTCGCCGGCGACGTGCTGGCGGTCCGCATCACCGCGGGACCGCGCGGCCCGATGGTCTACGAGGTCCGCAGCTGGGACTACGTCGCCCGCATCGGGAGCGAAGATGCCATCAGCTGACGGCCGCCGGCCGGGCCGCGGGCCCGCGCTGCTGCTGGCCGCGGCGCTCGCGGCGCCGGGCGCCGCCGCCGCTGCGGACTGCGCGCCGGATGTCGTCGATCTGCGCGACGGCGCGACCGAGGTCCGCTTTCGCGTCGAGGTCGCCGACGACGAGGCGGAGCGGTCGCGCGGGCTGATGCTGCGCGAGAGCCTCGGGCGGTTCGACGGCATGCTGTTCGTCTACGACCGCGAGCAACCCGTGGCGTTCTGGATGAAGAACACCCTGATCCCGCTCGACTTGCTGTTCTTCGACGCCAGCGGCCGGCTGACCCATGTCCACGAGAACGCCGTCCCGGGCGACCTGACCGCCATCCCGAGCGAGGGTCCGGCGCAGTTCGTGCTGGAGATCAACGGCGGCGCCGCGCGCGCGCTCGGCCTCGAACCGGGCGCGGAGCTTCGCCACCCGGCGGTCGCGCCGGAGACCGCGGCCTGGAGCTGCGCGGTCCGGTAGCGGGATTCCGCTTTCCTGAACGCGGGCCGCGCGCTAGACCGACCCGCGTCGGGGCGTAGCGCAGCCTGGTAGCGCATCTGCTTTGGGAGCAGAGGGTCGTAGGTTCGAATCCTATCGCCCCGACCAATCTTCGCCAGCCAATCTTCGCCGGCCATCCTTCGCCGGCCCGCCGTTGACGACCGACGGCCGTTCCCGCATCAAGGACGCGAGCTGCGGTCCCGCAGCCGGACCGGCGTCGGGGCCTTCTCCAACAAGAACCGTCGCGACGCGGGACCGTTGTCCGCATCGCCGTGGAGGGACAGGGAATGACCGTCAGGATCGGCCTCATCGGCGCCGGGGCGATCGGCCGGGACCATGCGCGGCGCATCACCGAGACGCTGGTCGGCGGCGAGGTCGTCGCGGTCACCGACGTCAACGAGGCCGCGGCGCGGGAGACCATCGCGGCCTGCGGACTCGACGCCAGGGCGCTCGCGACCGGCCGGGACGTGGTGGCGTCGGCGGAGGTCGATGCGGTGCTGGTGGCCTCCTGGGGGTCGACGCACGAGGACTACGTGCTGGCGGCGATCGCCGCCGGCAAGCCGGTGTTCTGCGAAAAACCGCTCGCGACCACGGCGCAGGGATCGCGCAACATCGTCGAGGCCGAGACCGCCGCCGGGCGCCGGCTGGTGCAGGTCGGCTTCATGCGCCGCTACGACGCCGGCTACCGCGCGCTGAAGGCCGTGCTCGACGCCGGCGCCATCGGCGCGCCGCTGATGGTCCATTGCGCCCACCGCAACGCGAGCGTGCCCGCGCACTACACCACCGCGATGGCGATCAACGACACCTTCATCCACGAGATCGACGTGCTGCGCTGGCTGCTCGGCGAGGACTACGTCTCGGCGCAGGTGATCCTGCCGCGCCGCACGCGCCACGCGCCGCCCGGCCTCGTCGATCCGCAGATCGTGCTGCTGGAGACCGCCGGCGGGGCGCGCATCGACTGCGAGATCTTCGTCAACTGCCGCTACGGCTACGACATCCAGTGCGAGGTCGTCGGCGAGACCGGGACCGCCCGGCTGCCGGAGCCGATGGCCGTGCCGACGCGCAAGGACGCGGCGCTGTCCGCCACGATCCTGACCGACTGGAAGGACCGCTTCATCGCCAGCTACGACGTCGAGCTGCAGGACTTCCTCGACGCCGCCGCCGGGGGAACCGCCAGCGGCCCGTCCTCCTGGGACGGCTACGCCGCCTCGATCGCCTCGGACGCCTGCCTGGCCGCGCAGGGCGCGCCGGGCGCGATCGTCCCGATCGCGATGCCGGAACGCCCCGCGCTCTACGCCTGATGCGGGATCCGGCCGAGGGGCCCGGTTCGGGATCTAACTCCGGTCATGCCAAAGGTTTACGGGGATTCGCTGTGGCTGGAATGCGGCTGGAAACCGGCTGGAAAGCGGCTTGCCACTTTTTAACCGGGGCTCAATGCTTAACGCGGGAGCGCGAGGCCCGGGGCGGTCAAGCGGCGCCGGCATGACGCGACGCGGACTGGACGCCGCGGGCCGGGTTGATAACGTGGCGCGACAGCGCGGAGCGAAACTACCGCGCGGCCTCTGGGGGAAACCATGCCGAAGCTCGACGTCATCACCATCGGCCGGTCGTCGGTCGATCTCTACGGCGAGCAGGTGGGCGGCCGGCTCGAGGACATGCGGTCCTTTCGCAAGTACATCGGCGGATCGCCCACCAACATCGCCGCCGGCGCCGCCCGCCTCGGGCTGAAGTCCGCGGTCATCACCCGGGTCGGCGACGAGCACATGGGCCGCTTCATCCGCGAGCAGCTCGCCGCCGAGGGCGTCGACGTGCGCGGCGTCGTGACCGATCCCGAACGGCTGACGGCGCTGGTCCTGCTCGGCATCCGCGACGAGCGGCGGTTCCCGCTGATCTTCTACCGCGAGGACTGCGCCGACATGGCGCTGTGCGAGGACGACATCGACCCCGCCTTCATCGCCGACGCCGGCGCGGTGGTGGCCACCGGCACCCATCTCAGCCATCCGCGCACCGAAGCCGCGGTGCTGAAGGCGCTGCGCCTCGCGCGCGGGAACGGCGCCCGCACCGCGCTCGACATCGACTATCGCCCGAACCTCTGGGGCCTCGCCGGCCACGGCGCCGGCGAGGCGCGCTTCATCGAGAGCGCCGCCGTCACCGCCAAGCTGCAGGCGCATCTGCCGCTGTTCGACCTGATCGTCGGCACCGAGGAGGAGTTCCACATCGCCGGCGGC
>CAYTMB010000007.1:0-7775 GCA_964438465.1 uncultured Rhodovulum sp.
CGGCGCGATGCGCCCCGGCGACATCCTGACCAGCCGCAAGGGCCCGACGGTCGAGATCAACAACACCGACGCCGAAGGCCGCCTCGTGCTCGCCGACGCGCTGGCGCTGGCCGACGAGGAGGCCCCGGAGCTCATCGTCAGCCTCGCCACCCTGACCGGCGCCGCCCGCGTGGCGCTCGGCCCGGACGTGCCGCCGTTCTTCACCGACGACGACGGCCTCGCGGCCGACCTCGCCCGCGCGGCCGAAGCCGAGGCGGACCCGCTGTGGCGCCTGCCGTTCTGGACCCCCTACGAGCCCTTGATCGAGCCCGGCGTCGCCGACCTCGACAACGCCCCCTCGGGCGGCATGGCCGGCGCGATCACCGCCGCGCTGTTCCTGCGCCGGTTCGTCACCCGCAGCCCGCGCTACCTGCATCTCGACATCTACGGCTGGACGCCCGTCGCCAAACCCGGCCGGCCCAAGGGCGGGGCCTTCCAGGGCGCCCGCGCCCTGCTGGCGCTGCTGGAGGGGCGGTTCTGTTCCACGACCTGACCGCGTTCGGCGCCCGGCTGACCCCGGCGCGCCCCGACCTCGCCGCCGCCCGGCTGCGCGGCCGCGTCGAGGCCGCGCGCTTCGTCGAGGGCGTCGCGCGCCGCGTCACCGCCGGCCTGCTCGACCTGACCGCGACGCGCGATCCCGCCGCCGGCCTCGCGACGCAACTGCTCTGCGGCGAGCGGTTCACCGTCTACGAGACCACGCCCGACGGACGCGCCTGGGGCCAGGCCGAGAGCGACGGCTACGTCGGCTACGTCGCGGCCTCCGGCCTCGGCCCGGACCGCCGCGCCGGCCGCCGCGTCACGGCGCGCGCCAGCCACCGCTACGCCGCGCCGCAGCTCAAGGCGCGCATCACGGCCGAGCTGCCCTTCCTCGCCGATCTCGACGTCTCGGGCGAGACCCGCGGCTTCGCGGCGCTGCGCGGCGGCGGCTTCGTCCCGGTCCAGCACCTCGCGCCGGTCGCGGGCGACTTCGTCGACGCGGCGACGGGTCTCCTCGGGACGCCCTACCTCTGGGGCGGGCGCAGCGGGCGCGGGCTCGACTGCTCGGCGCTGATCCAGCTCGCGCTGATGGCCGCCGGGACCGCCGCCCCGCGCGATTCCGACATGCAGGCGGCCCTGCTCGGGCGCGCGCTCGCGCCCGACGAAACGCCCCAGCGCGGCGACCTGATCTTCTGGAGCGGCCATGTCGGCGTGCTGACCGCCCCCGACGCGCTGCTGCACGCAAACGCGCATCACATGGCGGTGGCGCTGGAGCCGTTCGCCCCCGCGGCGGCGCGCATCGCCGCAGCCGGCGGCGGCCCGGTCACTGCCCGGCGGCGGCTGGCCTAGGGCGAATTCCGGGGGGGCCGGATATCGTCCGCGGTCCCGTGCGATCATACGGCCTCCGGCCGATCCATGCCTTGGCGGCGCGACCGGCAGGCAGGTCTGGGCACGCGTGCCCGGACAGGTATCCGATTGACTTGAAAGGAAAATACCTCGCGCGTCAACACAATGGAAACCTGTGTTAACGCCTCGCCGGGCTAGGCGACCACCCGGATCCGGCGCCATATCCCGCCGGACCTTCGGAACCCCGGACGCCGCGCGCGCATTCTACGCTCGCGGCGCGCCGTCGCGACCGACGGCGCGCCGCCCCCGAGCGCAGGACGAACCGGGCCGGAACCGGCCAAGAAAGCGAAAGGACAGACAATGCCGATTGCCAAGAACACGATCTGCCTGTGGTACGACAAGGACGCCGAGGCCGCGGCCCGCTTCTACGCCGAGACCTTTCCCGACAGCGCGGTGCGCGCCGTCCACCGCGCGCCCGCCGACTACCCGTCCGGCAAGGCGGGCGACGTGCTGACGGTCGACTTCACCGTCGCCGGCATCCCCTGCATCGGCCTCAACGGCGGGCCGGCGTTCAAGCAGAGCGAAGCCTTCTCGTTCCAGATCGCCACCGACGACCAGGCGGAAACCGACCGCTACTGGAACGCCGTCGTCGGCGCCGGCGGCACGGAGAGCGCCTGCGGCTGGTGCAAGGACCGGTGGGGCGTCTCGTGGCAGATCACGCCGCGCGTGCTGACCGAGGCGATGGCCGCCGGCGGCGACGAAGCCAGACGCGCCTTCGAGGCGATGATGAAGATGACGAAGATCGACGTCGCCGCGATCGAGGCGGCCCGGCGCGGCTGACGGTCCCGGGTCCAGCCATCGCCGCCGCGCGATGACGCGGGGATCCGCCGTGGCGGACATCACGGCGACGGCCTTCGCCGCCCGGCGGCCCGATCCCCGGCCCGGCGTCACGCCGCCCCCCGGGTGCGACGTCCGGGCGCGGCGCGGCTATCCCCCCGCCGCGCCGAGCCGCTGGCCCAGCCGCACCGCGAGATAGCCGAGGACGAGGCTGACCCCGACATAGACCGCGGCCACCGCCGCGCCCTGCCCGGACGCCGCGAACAGCACCACGGAGGCGTAGACGAAGCTCGAGAAGGTGGTGAGGCCGCCGCAGAAGCCGGTCCCGATCAGCGTGTTCGCCAGATCCCCGATCCGCCGCCGGGCGTGCAGCCCCGCCGCGAGACCGAGCACGAGCGAGCCGATGAGATTGGCCGCGAGAATGTCCAGCGGGAAGCCGTCGTACCCGCGCCGGACCCCGAGCATCAGCAGCTCGCGAACGAGCGCGCCGATCCCGCCGCCGACGAAGACCAGCAGGACTAGCCTCGACATGCGCGCGCCTCCGTCACCGGGCGAGGAAGGCCCCGAGGGCGGCGGCGGCGAGCCCGCAACCCACGGAGAACAGGAGATAGAAAAGCGCGAGCCCGCGCCGCGACTTGTCCGCAAGGCTCGCGGCGTCGAGCTGCATGCTGCTGAAGGTCGTGTATCCGCCGAGGACGCCGGTGAGGATGCCCGCGGTCAGCGGCGTTCCGAAGCGGTCGCGCCAGTCCACCTCGAACAGGATCGACAGATAGCCGATCACGAAGGCGCCGCTGACGTTGATCAGGAACGTCCCCAGCGGGAAGCCGCCGTGGTAGCGCTCGCCGACGGCGCGCCCGACGCCCCAGCGCAGCGTCGAGCCGGCGCCGCCGCCGAGAAACACCCAGAGGAAGTCGAGCGCGGTCATCGGGGGCCTATTCGGGGATGCGGCGGTTCATGCCCCAGAGATGGTAGGCCTGCTCGCCGACCATTTCCTCGTCGAGGCCGGCGCGCTGCTCCGTCTCGGGCACCCGCAGCGTTCCGGCGAGGTCGAGACCCTTGAGCAGGATCCAGGTCACGATCATGGCGTAGGCGCCGATCACGGCCACCGCGAGGGCCTGGACGCCGAGCTGGTGGGCGCTGGCCTGCACCGCGTTGATCCCGGCGCTGGCGGCGAGGCCGATCATCAGCGCGCCGGTCATGCCGCCGACGCCGTGGGCGCGCCAGACCTCGAGCGTGTCGTCGACCCTGAGCCAGGTCTGGACGTGCTTGGCGAAATAGCAGGCGGTCGCGCCGACCCCGCCGATCAGCAGCGCCGCCATCGGCTCGACATAGCCCGAGGCCGGGGTGATGGTGGCGAGGCCCGCCACCGCGCCGACCAGCACGCCGGAGAAGGACGGCCGGCCGCTGGCGCGCCACTCCCAGAACATCCAGACCAGCATCGCCATCGCGCCCGCGAGCATGGTGTTGACGAAGGCGTAGGCGGCGAGCGCGTCGGCGGCGTAGGCGCCGCCGGCGTTGAAGCCGAACCAGCCGAACCACAGCAGGCCCGCCCCCAGCGCCACCAGCGGCAGGTTCGCCGGCGCGCTCTCCGGCGCGCCGGGGGCCATGCGGCGCTTGCCGAGATAGGCGGCCGTGGCGAGCGCCGAGAAGCCGGCGGCGGTGTGGATGACGATGCCGCCGGCGAAGTCGACCACGCCCATCTGCGCCAGCCAGCCGCCGCCCCAGATCCAGTGCGCCGCCGGCAGATAGACGAGGATGGTCCAGAGCGCGACGAAGACGATGTAGGCGCCGAAGCGGAACCGGCCGACGAAGGCGCCGGTCATCAGCGCCGGGGTGATGATGGCGAACATCATCTGGTAGGCGAACACCAGCATGAAGGGCACATGCGGCGCGTAGGCCGGGTTCGGCTCCATGCCGATATGGTACATGCCGAAATAGGTGCGGATGTCGCCGATCACCCCGCCCACGGTCGGGCCGAAGGCGAGGCTGAAGCCGCCGAACACCCAGATCAGCCCGACGACGCCGATGCAGACGAAGTTCTGGATCATGATCGACAGCATGTCGCGCTGCCTGACCAGGCCGCCGTAGAACAGCGCCAGCGCCGGCGTCATCATCATGACCAGCGCCGTGCTCGCCAGGACGAAGGCGGTGTCGCCCGAGTTAATGCCTTGCATCGCAGCTTCCTTCGATGGGTATGGTCAGCTCGCCCGCCGCGGGCGCCTCGTCATGGCTTGTGCGATCCGACGACGGCGTTCTCGACCGGCGCGTGCGGATGCGGCTTGAGCCCGGCCTTCGGCAGCAGGAACAGCCAGGTGACGAAGACGAAGGGCGCGGTGAAGGTCGGGACGCCGATCGGGGCCATGGCCGCGTCCATCGCCGCCTGCACGATGACGGTGAAGATCGTCCCGAGCAGCGCGTAGAGGGCGACCCGCCAGGACGGGGCGTAGAAGACGCAGCCGAGCGCCACCGCCGTCAGCACCGGGCTGAAGCCGTAGAGGCCGCCCGAGACGCCGGCGAGGCTCGCGCCCATCGCCAGCGACACCGCCAGCGCGACGGCGGCGCCGCCGAGCGCGAATCCGGCCGCCCAGAGCGAGGAGACCGCGAGGCCGATCACCACCAGGACGCCGCTCGGCCAGTTGTCGATCAGGAACACCTGCGCCGGCCCCTTGAGCCAGGCCTCGATCAGCGGCGCCGCATCGGCCTCGACCTCGGCCGGGGTCATCGGCGCGGCCGCGAGGCTGTGCGCGAAGGCCGGCGGGCCCATGCCGTCGATCGTCACCGCGCCGAAGGAATAGGCGGCGAGGACCAGGAACCAGGTCGTCAGCACGAAGGGGAAAGTCAGCGCCGGCGCGCCCCAGGTCTTCATCACGTTGGAGACCGCAAGCATCGTCACGGTCGAGACCGCGGCGCCCACGACGAGCAGGAACCACATCGACGCGGTCGGATCGAGGAAGGTCGGGACCGCGCAGCCGACGAGAACGCCGTTGAAGCCGAACAGCCCCTGACGGAGCGAGGCCTCGTCGGCGTCGAGCAGCATCGCCGTGACGGTGGCGACGAGGAGCGCGACGACGGCCCCGGCCGCGATCTGCGGCGCGCCGCCCTGGAGCGCGCCCCAGGCGATGGCCGCCAGGAAGAAAAGCCCGGTCAGCGGGTTGTTCTGGAAGATCACCTGCCCGGCGCCGCGCAGGTTCACGTCGATGAAGCGGACGACGGCGTTCTCGTCGGCCATCCGCGTCCAGGGAGAAGTCTCGGCCATGCTCCGCCTCACGCCCAGAGAAAACGGTCAGGAAGCGCCGCGCCGGTCGCGGCGCTGCGCGCCTTGGCCCAGAACGCCCGCAGCGTCGCGACCACGGGCGCCGATTCCATCCCGAGCGCCTTGACGATCAGTCCAGCGTCGTTCGGCAGCCGGCTCGCGCCGAAGGCGACGCCCTCCGCCTCGTCGTAGAGCGGCGCCGCGGCCTCGAAGAGGGCGTCGGCGACCGGCTTCGGCGTCAGGATGATGAGGTTTCCGAAGACGTGGAACGGTCCCATGATCCCGAGCGCGTCGATCGGCGTCCGGGCCGGCTCGACCACGAATTTCTCGGCGAACAGCAGGCGGCCGTCCGGCCGCGTCGCCCGCACCAGCGAGGAGAACACGTCGTAGGCGAAGATCTCGCCGGCGCCGTAGTGCTTGCGGCCGGCCATCAGCACCTCGGAGTAGACCAGCGTCGCCGTGGCGTCGATCTCGATCAGCGTCTCCTGCGCGAAGCGCGACCCGCGGTGCGGGATGACCGGATGCGGGATGTATTCGAGATAGGCGCCCGCGCCGAGGCGGATGGTCTGGGCCTGCGTCGCGTGGTTCGCGTCCATCTCCTGGATGCGCGTCGCCGACTGGGTGGTGACATGGGCCGAGGCGCCCGGGGCGAGGTCGATCTCGATCCGGTTGCGGTCGCCCTGCAGCACCCCGCCGGCGTTCGAGATCATGCAGACGCAGGGCAGGCCCGGCATCCCCTCGTCCCAGTAGAGCGCCTGCTGGACGATGAAGGGGGCGCGGCGATGCAGCGTGGTCAGCACCGAGCGGTCGCCGCGGGGCTCGAAGCCGAGGCGCAGGAACGGCGTCTTGCCGAAGGAGCCGCTGGGCAGCTGCTTCGGCTCGTCCCGATAGGCCGCGAGCTCCCGCGCCGCGCTCCGCATCTCAGGCCTGCGGCTCGAGCTGGTCGAAGAGCACGTCCTCGCGGATCATCCGCACGAGCTCCTGGATGCCCGCGCCGGTCTTGCAGTTGGTGAAGACGAAGGGCCTCGGCCCGCGCATCACCTTCGAGTCCCGGTCCATCACCTCGAGGCTCGCGCCGACATGGGGCGCGAGATCGGTCTTGTTGATGACGAGGATGTCGGACTTCGAGATGCCCGGGCCGTTCTTGCGCGGGATCTTGTCGCCGGCGGCGACGTCGATCACATAGATGAAGAAGTCGATCAGCGCCGGGCTGAAGGTCAGCGTCAGGTTGTCGCCGCCGCTCTCCAGCAGCACGAGGTCGCTGTCCGGGAACTTCGCCTCCATCTCCTCGACCGCGGCGAGGTTCATGCTCGGATCCTCGCGCACCGCCGTATGCGGGCAGCCGCCGGTCTCGACGCCGATGATGCGGTCCTCGTGGAGGATGCCGCGCAGGGTGCGCTGGACGTGCTTGGCGTCCTCGGTGGTGACCACGTCGTTGGTGACGACGAGAACCCGCTTGCCGAGATCGACCAGGATCGGGGTGATCGCCTCGATGATCGCGGTCTTGCCGGAGCCGACCGGGCCGCCGATGCCGATGCGGGGTATCTTCTTCATCGCAGAAGTCATTGGGGGCGTTCCCGTCAGTTCATGAACATGCGGATATGGCCCTTGACGTGCAGGGCCGCGAGGATGTCGGTCGCCGGCGCGAAGCCGGCCATGTCGTCGAGGGTCGCGTCCTCGATGGCGGCGAAGGCGGCGGGCGCGGCCGCCATGCCGCGCCAGAGGATCGCCTGGGTCTCGACGAAGGAGATCCGCATCAGCCGGAGCGCCGCCCCGAGGATCGCGGTGGCGAGGCCGTAGTGCAGCAGCGCGAAGGCCTCGCCGGGCCCGACCCCCAGCGCGGCCGTGGTCGCGGCAAGGCTCGCCGGATGCGTGCCCGGCGTCTCGCCCGCGCGGATGCGCGCGAGCCAGGCGGCGTTGGTCGCGTCGCCAAGCACCGCCGAGGACAGCTCGGCCAGCTTGCGGCCCATGCGGACCGTCATCAGCCGCGTCTCCTCGTTGAGCTTGCGCGCGTGGATCTCGGCGTCGACCGCGGCCAGCGCATCGAGCCCGCCCTCGGCCAGCGCCCGCGCGGCGCAGACCAGCCCCACCCCGTCGCCGGCCGTCGAGACCCGCAGCGCGGCGGCGAGGAAGGCCTCGAGCGCGCCCGCGTCGCGGACGACGCCGATCTCGGTCGCGGTCTCCAGCCCGCTCGAAAACGAGAAGCCGCCGATCGGCAGCGCCGAGTCGCCGAATTGCAGCAGCCGGACCAGGTCGAGCAGCGGCGGCGGCCCGGCCGGGCCGCCGTCAGGCGACGCGATCGCCGTCATGCGCGTGGTCCGCC
>CAYTMB010000007.1:7875-13149 GCA_964438465.1 uncultured Rhodovulum sp.
GGCCCGGCCGGGCCGCCGTCAGGCGACGCGATCGCCGTCATGCGCGTGGTCCGCCCCGGAGGCGTGGTCGTGCGCATGCCCGTCGGAATGCCCGTGACCATGGGCGTGCGACGGCGCGCTCGCGCCGCCGAACAGCCGGCGCGCCTCGTGCGGGGTCATGTACGGGATCACCTCGACCCCGGGCCGGAAGTCGTAGCGGATGCGCGGGAAGGCGTGGGTCTTCATCACCGAGGCCATGACCTTGCGGTCCACGGTCAGCGGCACGAAGATCCGCGCGCCCTTCACCACCGCCGGCCAGTGCTGGTTGCCGAGCGCATGGCCAAGCTCGAAGAGCGTCCGCGCCGTCGTCTCCGGGGCCGCGGACGGGTCGTCCTCGATCTCGACGACCATGACCTCGTTGAGCTCGATCCGCGCCACGATCGCCCGCCTCGCGGCCCCGTCCCAGACGAGAATGTCCCCGTCATGAAGATGGCTCGCGCGGTCGAGCGAGAGCGCAAGCTCGACGCCGCCGAGCGTGGCCTTGCGCAGCCGGCTCTTCTGCGCGTCCCACTGGTCGAGCAGGAGGTGGTCGACCGCGGCGCCGTCGAGGCGCCCCTGCCATTCGGGGTCGTGCGAGCTGCCGACGACGTTTTCCACAAGGATCATGGCGTCAGCTGAAGAAATAGAGGTGATTCATGGAGATGCTCTTTGGCGGGGTGACGGTCGCATGCTCGCCGTCCACCAGGACGGCGAAGGTCTGCGGATTGACCTCGATCTGCGGCTTGTAGTCGTTGCGCACCATATGCGCCTTGCCGACCACCCGCGTCTGGCCGACGGGCAGCAGCGGCCGCTGCAGCCCGAGCTTCTCGCCGATGTTGTCGTCGATCGCCGCCCGCGACACGAAGCTGAACGAGCTCCGCACCAGCGTGCCGCCGAAGGCGCCGAACATCGGGCGATAGTACATCGGCTGCGGCGTCGGCAGCGAGGCGTTGGGGTCGCCCATGTTCGCCCAGACGATCGCGCCGGCCTTCAGCACCATCTTGGGCTTGGCCCCGAAGAAGGCCGGCTCCCACAGCACCAGATCGGCGATCTTGCCCGGCTCGATCGAGCCCACATAGGACGAGATCCCGGCGGCGATCGCCGGATTGATCGTGACCTTGGCGACGTAGCGCAGCACGCGGAAATTGTCGTTGTCGGCCGCATCCCCGGGCAGGGCCCCGCGCGCCTGCTTCATCGCGTCCGCGGTCTGCACGGCGCGCAGGAAGTTCTCGCCGATCCGCCCCATCGCCTGGCTGTCCGAGCCGATCATCGAGATCGCGCCCATGTCGTGCAGCACGCTCTCGGCGACGATGGTCTCGGCCCGGACCCGGCTCTCGGCGAAGGCCACGTCCGAGGGGATCTTCGGGTTGAGGTTGTGGCAGACCATGATCATGTCGAAAAGCTCGGCCACCGAGTTCTGCCCGCAGGGCAGCGTCGGATTGGTCGAGCTCGGCAGCACGTTCGGCTGGCCGACCACCTTCAGCAGATCGGGCGCATGGCCGCCGCCGGCGCCCTCGGAGTGATAGGTGTGGATCGTGCGCCCGTCGAAGGCGGCGATGGTGTCCTCGACGTAGCCCGCCTCGTTCAGCGTGTCGGTATGGACCGCCACCGAGACGTCGAACTCCTCGGCGACGCTCAGCGCCGCCCGGATCGCGGAGGGCGTCGAGCCATAATCCTCGTGCACCTTGAAACCCGCGGCGCCGGCGCGGAGCTGCTCGATCAGCGGCCCGTGGCCCGAGCAGTTGCCCTTGCCGTAGAGCCCGAAATTGATCGGCAGGCCCTCGACCGCGCGCAGCATCATCGCGAGGTTCCACGGGCCGTTCGTCGTCGTCACCCCGTTGGTGCCGTCCGCCGGGCCGATGCCGCCGCCCCAGACCGTGGTGATGCCGTTCGACAGCGCGGCGTAGACCTGCTGCGGCGAGATGTAGTGGACATGGGTGTCCATGCCGCCGGCGGTCAGGATCAGATGCTCGCCCGAGATCGCGTCGGTCGAGGTGCCGGTGGTCAGGCCCGGCGTCACCCCGTCCATGGTCGAGGGGTTGCCGGCCTTGCCGACGCCGACGATCTTGCCGTCGCGGACCCCGACGTCGGCCTTCACCACGCCGAGGACGGCGTCGATGATCGTGACGTTGGTGATGACGAGGTCGAGGCAGCCCGCCTCCCAGGTCAGCTGGTTGTCCGAGCCGAGCCCGTCGCGCAGCGTCTTGCCGCCGCCGTACTGCAGCTCGTCGCCGTAGACGGCGCGGTGGTCCTTCTCGATCTCGACATAGAGATCGGTGTTGCCGAGCCGGATCTTGTCGCCGGTCGTCGGTCCGTAGAGATCCGCATACTGGCGGCGGGACATCTGTGTCATGGCGGCGCCCTTACTTGGATGCGGGTTTCTTCGGAGCCGGCGCCGCGTCCTGCGGCGCCCCGGTCTTGAAGCCGAGCTTGCCGGCGCGCTCGATCGCCGCGTCGCGGTTCGGCCGGTAGTCGGGATGCGGCCCGTCGCCGGTCCAGCCGTCGACGAGGTTGTTGAAGCCGTAGGCGAACTGCTTGCCGCCGAGCGGCACCAGCGTCACCTCCTTCTCGTCGCCGGGCTCGAACCGCACGGCGGTGTTGGCCGGGATGTCGAGGCGCAGGCCGAAGGCCGAGGCGCGGTCGAACTCCAGATAGCGGTTCACCTCGAAGAAGTGGAAATGCGAGCCCACCTGGATCGGCCGGTCGCCGGTGTTGCGCGCCTTCAGCACCGTGCGCGGCCGCCCGGGATTGAGCTCGATCGGATCGCCCTTCAGCACATAGCCGCCGATCGGCGCCTTGGGCGTGGGGGCGGGCTTCGGATCGGCTGGCGCCTTGGGATCTGCCGGCATGGATATCTCCCGGTGTCGGGTTGCGGGGAACGCGGAGCGCGTGCGCCGGGGTTCGGGCTGGGGTCAGGTGATCGGGTTGTGCAGGCTGACGAGGCGGCTGCCGTCGCTGAACACCGCCTCGACCTGGATCAGCGGCAGCAGGTCGGGCACGCCCTCCATCACGTCCTCGGGCTTCAGGACCGACCGGGCGCCGTCCATCACCTCCTCGACGGTCTTTCCCTCGCGGGCGCCCTCGAGGACATAGGCGCAGAGCACCGCGACCGCTTCGGGATGGTTCAGCTTGACGCCCCTGGCCTGACGCTTCTGCGCCACGTCCGCGAGCATGTGGATCACGAGCTTGTCGAACTCTCGCGGTGTCAGATGCATGCCTCACCCATCCCCTTTGCCGTATTCCGAACTGTCAAGCGGATCGGCGCTCCGTCCCGCAGCGCCCGCACCGCGAGAGCGGATTAGGCGCAGTACAGGCGAGCCCCCTCCTCCTGTCAACCTCCCGTAGACACGAAGTTTCATCGATCAGGATTCTGTCGAACCGCCGCACAGATTCCCATTTTACTGCGGCGTCACCGCCGCAGTTCTGGCCGAACGGCCCGATCAGGGCGCTACGGGACAATGGCCGTGAATATGCACGGGACAGCCGCCCAAGGCTACGAACTCATGCGGCAGGTGACAAGGGAGAGATTCGGCGAATCGACGTGGCCCGCGGATCGGGGCCGCCATGAGGCTGTCGCCCGACACTCCTGCCCGGAGGCAAGGTCCGGGCGTTCGTGGACCGGAGGGCCATCCGGCCGATCGAACCGTTCGGACGCGGCCTGCCGTCGCCTGTGGATGACCCTGCCGTTAATACTTTATCACAATGAAATCAGATGCTTGATTCGCGTCACAACGTGGGACCGCGTCGCGCCGAACCGCCGGCGGCCTGCCGCACAGGCGGTCTCCCAGGCCCGGGAACTCGGCGCGGCGCCGGGATGCGGGGCCCGCGGACCCTCAGGGCCGGCGAGACGCTGCGGTGCGCTGGCGCTCGATCTCGGCGACGAGGCTGGCGGTCGGCGCCTGGCGGCAGTATCCGGCAAGCGACGCCACCGCCGCCTCGTGCCGCTCCGGCGAATAGGTGGCGCAGGCGTCGGTCGGCATCGTCACCAGATAGCCAAGGTCGCAGGCGTCGCGGATCGCCGAGCTGACGCATTGGTCGGTGACGAGGCCGGCGACGATCAGCTGCCGGCGGGCGAGGTTGCGCAGCAGGTAGTCGATGGTGGTCGACATGAAGACGTTGGACGAGGTCTTGGGCAGGACGATCTCGTCCCCGGCGGGGGCCACGGCGTCGAGCACCTGCGCGTCCCACGACCCGCGCGGCACGTTGAAGCCGGTGATGCGGTAGTCGAGGCTGCGGTCGCGCCCGTCGCGGGTCAGGCTCTCGATGACGGTGTAGATCACCTCGACGCCGGCGGCGCGGCAGGCGGCGACAAGCCGGGCGATGTTGGGCAGCGTCTCGGCCTCGATGCGGCGGAAGAACCAGCCGTACCGGGCCTCCACCTCGGCTGCGGACAGGTCGCGGAACTCGCCGCCGTCGCGGCGGGCGCTGAAGTTCTGCACGTCGACGACGAGCAGCGCAGCGCGCTCGGGCAGGATCGGGACGTCGCGGGTGGTCAGCCGGTCGAAATCCATCATCGGCCCCCGGTGGCGGCGGCGAGGGCGCCGGCGAGCAGCGCGGTCCAGCGGCCGACGCCGGCGGCGTCGGCGATCTGGTCGCTGCGGATCTCGACGAGCACATGCGGCAGGCCGCGCCGCTCGGCGTGCACCGGGATGGTGTAGTCGGAATCGTCTTCGATCCGGTAGGGCTGGTTGAAGACGACGGCGACGCCGGGCGCGCGGGCGGCGAGCTCGCGCATCAGGGCCTCCGCCAGCGTCCGGTCCCGCCGGACCAGCAGCCCCGCCATCATCGGCCGCGGCGCGCCGCCGCGCAGGCGGGGGGTGAAGCTGTGCACCGCGACGAGCGCCGCGCCGGGGCGGGCGTCGAGCACGCCCGCCACCGCGGCGTGGAAGGGCGCGTGGATCGCGGTCCACCGCGCGTCCCGCTCCGCCTCGGCGACGTCCGCGTTGAACGGCGCCCGCGTTCCGTCGCTCTCGACCGGCACCAGGTCGGGGGCGTGGCGCGGGCGATTGCAGTCGATGACCAGCCGGGAATAGGGCTGGAGGCACAGCGCCGCGCCGAGCCGGTCGGCGAGGCCGCGCGCCACCTCGGCGGCCCCGACGTCCCAGGCGATGTGGCGGGCCATGTCCTCGGGGCCCGGCGCCCGGCCGGCCAGACGCGCCGGCAGCGCCCGTCCGCCGTGCTCGCAGGTCAGCACCAGCGGTCGCGGCGCGCGCGATCCGACGATCTCCACGGGAAGCGGATCGGCGGCGTCGAGGG
>CAYTMB010000007.1:13249-25409 GCA_964438465.1 uncultured Rhodovulum sp.
CGCGGCGCGCGCGATCCGACGATCTCCACGGGAAGCGGATCGGCGGCGTCGAGGGCGAAGGCGAAGGCGGCGTCCATCCAGGGCCATTCTAAAGCGGCGCGATCTATGAAAGGCTTGCGCGCAAGCCCTGTCAATCGGACGCCCGGAGGCCGCGTTGAAGACCGAACCGATGCTGCATCTCTGCACCAGCGACATTTCCGGCAAGCTGCGCGGCAAGGCGCTGCCGGCGCGCGTCGCCGACCGGGGCGGGCCGGCGCGGGTCGGCTGGACGCCGACCAACGTGCAGATCACCTGCTTCGGCGACATCGCCGACAGCCCGTACGGGGCGCTGGGGGACCTGGTGCTGTGCGGCGACACGGGGACGCGGGCGCGGATCGACTTCGACGACGGCGGACCGGTCGAGGACTTCGCGCTCGGCGACGTGGTGCATCTCGACGGCCGGCCCTGGGAGTGCTGCACGCGCGCGATCCTGCGGGCGGCGCTGGAGCGGCTGCGGGCGGCCTCGGGGCTGACGCTGGCGGGCGCGTTCGAGCACGAATTCCACCTGCCGGGGCGCGGCGGCCCGCGCGGCGAGGGCTACGCGCTGTCCGGCTTCCGCAGCGAGCGGATGCTTTGCGAGGCGATCGCCGCGGCGCTGGGGCAGGCGGACATCGCGGTCGAAACCATGATGCGGGAGTACGGCCCCGACCAGTTCGAGGTGACGACGGCGCCCGTGGAGGGCCTCGCCATCGCCGATCGGGCGGCGATCCTGCGCGAGACGGTGCGGGCGACCGGCGAGCGCCTCGGCCGGCGGGTGTCCTTCGCGCCGCTGATCGAGGCGGGCGGCATCGGCAACGGCGTGCATGTGCACCTGAGCTTTCGCGACGCGGCCGGGGCCCCCGCGACCTACGATCCGGCGGGGCCGCACGGCATGAGCCCGGCGACGGACGCCTTCGTGGCCGGGGTGCTGGCGCATCTGCCGGCGATCCTGGCCTTCCTCGCCCCGAGCGTCGTGTCCTACGGCCGGCTGGTGCCGCACCGCTGGAGCGCGGCTTTCGACAACCTCGGGAGCCAGGACCGCGAGGCGGCGGTGCGGATCTGTCCGGTGCGGCGGTTCGGCGGCGGCGACGCGGCGGCGCAGTTCCACTTCGAGGTCCGCGCCTGCGACGCGGCGGCGAGCCCGCATCTCGCGCTGGCCGCGCTGGCGCATGCGGGCGCCGCGGGGATCGAGGCGGGCCTGACCGCGCCCGCGGCCACCGCCGAGGATCTGTCGCTGCTGGCGGCGGAGGCGCTCCGGGCGCGCGGCCATCGCCGGCTCCCGCAATCGCTCGCCGCCGCGCTCGAGGAACTCGACGCCTCGGACCAGGTCCGCGGCTGGTTCCCGGAGGGTTTCGCGGCGATCTACCTCGCCCACAAGCGCAGGGAGATCGCCAGCCTCGAGGGGCGGGACGAGGTCGAGATCTGCCGGGCCTACCAGGCGGTCTACTGACGCCACTTTCAAAGTTGATAATCACGCGACTTCCGTTAGGGTTTTCACAGGGATGGATCCCAAACCCAGCGGGAGGGAGCGAATGTACGTTTCGAAGGCGACGGTCGCCGCCGTGCTTGCGGCCATGCTGTCCGCGGCGCCGGTGACGGCCCAGGAAGATCCGATCGTGTTCGGCGGCGCGCTCTGCCTGACCGGGGTGCAGGCGCCGCTCGATACCCCCGGGTTCCGCGGCGCGCAGGTCGCGGTCAAGGCGCTGAACGACGCGGGCGGACTGCTCGGGCGGCCGGTCGAGTTCATCAACGTCGACGGCAAGTCCGACCCGGTCACGGTCGGCAACGCGGCGGTCGAGCTGATCGACCGGGGGGCCGACCTGATTCTCGCGCCCTGCGACTTCGACTTCGGCGGACCGGCCAGCCGCGAGGCGCAGGCCGCCGGGCTCGTCGGGCTGTCGCTCTGCGCTTCCGATCCGCTCTACAGCTCCTGGTCGCTCGGCGACAAGCAGTTCACGCTCTCGATGTGGAACACCACCATGGGGGCGACGGCGGCCGAATACGCCTTCAACGAGCGCGGCTGGAAGACCGCCTACGTCGTCACCGACCAGTTCATCGCCTACACCAAGTCGCTGTCGAAGTACTTCGTCGACCACTTCGAGGCGCTGGGCGGCGAGATCCTGCTAGAGGACACCTACACCAACGGCGACAACGACTTCTCGGCCCAGCTGGCGCGGCTGCAGGCCCTCGACACCAGGCCCGACGTGATCTTCGTCTCGTCCTACGGCCAGGACATCGGCGTCATCATCCGGTCGTTGCGCGAGGTCGGCTACGACGCGCCGATCATGGGCGGCGATTCCTACGACGATCCCGCGATGATCGCCGCGCTGGGCGAGGCCCTCGGCAACGACATCTACTTCGTCACCCACACCTGGATGGGGCCGGAGGCGCATCCCGACATGCCGCGGTTCATCGAGCTCTACACCGAGATGTTCAACGAACCGCCCGACACCTCCTTCGCGGCGACCGGCTGGGACGCGGTCATGATGCTGGCGCAGGCGGTCGAGGCCGCGGGCAGCACCGACGGCGCGGCGGTGGCGCAGGCGCTGGAGGACGGGCGGTTCACGCTGCTGACCGGCGATCTCGACTACCGGAGCGCCGACGAGGGGCACGCGCCCGACAAGGCCGCGGTGGTGGTGGAGGTCACGGGCGGCAAGCCGGGCTTCCTCGGCTGGCGCACTCCGGAAAGCACGCCGCCGGTCTGATCTTGCCAGTCGCCCAGGGCGTCTCGCTGGTCGCATCCGAGGTCTCGGTCGAGTTCGCGGGCCTGCGCGCGCTCGACCGGGTCTCGCTGTCGCTGCCGCAGGGCGAGATCCTCGGGCTGATCGGGCCGAACGGCTCGGGCAAGACCACGCTGGTCAACGCCTTCACCGGGCAGGTGCCGCTGGCGCACGGGCGCATCGCCGCGGGCCCGGTCGACCTGACCGGGCGCACCCCGCGCCAGGTGGCGCTGGCCGGCGTCGCCCGCACCTTTCAGGTCGGGCGCCACTTCGACAGGCTGACGGTGCTGGAGAGCGTCGCGGCGGCGGCGCTCGGCCACGGCGCCGGCATGGGCGCGGCGAAGGCCCGGGCGTGGGGGCTGCTCGAGGAGTTCGGCCTCGGCGCGCGTCACGACGACCTGGCCGGCGGGCTCAGCTTCGGCGACAAGCGCCGGGTCGAGGTGGCGCGGGCGCTGGCCGGCGATCCGCAGTTCCTGCTGCTCGACGAACCGGCGGCCGGCATGAACGACGTCGAGACCGAGGCCCTGCTGGAGCTCCTGACCGCGCTCCCGGCGGCGCGCGGGCTCGGGCTCCTGATCATCGACCACGACATGAGCCTGATCATGCGCCTCTGCGGCCGGCTGCATGTGCTGGCCTCGGGCCGCACCATCGCCGAGGGCGACCGGCAGGCGGTGCGCGACAACCCCGCCGTCGTCGAGGCCTACCTCGGCCACGAGGCGGCGAATGCTTGAGGTCAGCGGCCTCGAGGTGCGCTACGGCGCGGTGCGGGCCGTGCGCGGCGCGTCGATCTCGGTGGGGCGGGGCGAGCTGGTGGCGCTGCTCGGCGCCAACGGCGCCGGCAAGTCCTCGACGCTGATGGCGATCGCCGGGGCGGTGCGGCCGGCGGGCGGCGCCGTGCGCCTCGACGGCGCCGACGTCACCGGGGCGCGGCCCGAGCGCATGGCGCGGCTCGGGGTCGCCACCGTGCCCGAGACCCGCGACGTGTTCCCCGACCTCACCGTGGCGGAGAACCTGCGGCTCGGCGCGTTCACCCGCCGCGACGGCGCGGCCGAGGTCGCCCTGGACCGCGCGCGTTTCCTCGAGCGCTTCCCGATCCTGGCGGAGCGCGCCGACCAGCCG
Organism: uncultured Rhodovulum sp.; assembly: GCA_964438465.1. Classification (GTDB taxonomy): domain Bacteria; phylum Pseudomonadota; class Alphaproteobacteria; order Rhodobacterales; family Rhodobacteraceae; genus Amaricoccus. The sequence continues at coordinate 17,107 of CAYTMB010000007.1, forward strand.
GCGGGCACCCTCTCCGGCGGCGAGCAGCAGATGCTGGTGATCGCCCGGGCGATGATGGCGCGCCCGCGCGTCCTCCTGCTCGACGAGCCGTCGCTCGGCCTCGCCCCGGTGGTGGTCGACCGCGTCTTCGAGATGATCGCCGGCCTCAAGGCCGCCGGCCTGACCATCCTGCTGGTGGAGCAGAACGCCCGCAAGGCGCTGTCGCTGGCCGACCGCGCCTATGTCATGCGCCTCGGCCGCATCGAGGCGGCCGGGCTCGCGCCGGAACTGGCCAGCACGGACGCGCTGAAGGCGCTCTACCTCGGCAGCGACGCATGAGGTCGCTGCAATTCGCCATCGACGTGCTCTCGCTCGGCGGCGCCTATGCGTTGATGGCCCTCGGCCTCGTGATCGTCTACGGCATCCTGCGGCTGGTCAACTTCGCCTACGGCGAGCTGATCATGGTCGCCGGCTACACCATGTACCTGGTGTCGGGCTCGGGGCTGCCCTGGCTGGTCATGGCCGCCTGCGCGGTGGTCATGGCGGTGGTCGCCGGCATCGCGACCGACTACGTCGCCTTCCGTCCGGTGCGGGCCAAGACCGTCACGGCGGTGCTGATCACCTCCTTCGCCTTCTCGACGCTGCTGCAGAACGCGGCGCTTCTCTTCATCTCGCCGCGCCCGCGCCCGGTGCCGTTGCCGGCGGTGTTTTCCCGCACCGTCGAGATCGCCGGCGTGATCACCCCCGCGCGCAACCTGATCACCATCGCCGTCGCGGTGGTGATGCTCGCGTTCTTCTCCTGGCTGATGCGCGCCACCGTCCTCGGCATCGCCATGCGGGCGGCGGCGACGAACTTCACCATGGCGCGGATGCTCGGCGTGCCGGCCAACCTCATCATCTCGTCGGCCTTCGCCATATCCGGCCTGCTCGCCGGCGTCGTCTCGCTGCTCTGGATCGGGCGGATCGGCACCGTGGTCCCCGGGATCGGCCTCGAGCCCCTGCTCATCGCCTTCATCGCCACGGTGATCGGCGGCATGCGCAGCCTGCAGGGCGCCGTTCTCGGCGGGTTCCTGCTGGCGCTCGTCGACACGAGCCTCAACTACACGCTGCCCCAGGACCTGCTGAAGTTCCGCGACGCCTTCACCTTCTCGCTGGTCATCCTGATCCTGCTCTGGCGCCCGGAGGGGCTGATCAAGGGCCCCGCCTCGGGGCGGAGGACCTGAGCCGATGGCGCGCAACCTGGCCACGCTGGTGATCCTCGGCGCGCTGATCGCGGCGCTCGCCGTCGGCGCCGATGCGCTGGGCGTGCGCCTGTTCCAGCGCGTCGCCATCTCGCTCTGCATCTCGCTGGTGCTGGTGCTCGGCCTGCAGGTCTTCATGGGCAATTCCGGCATCCTGTCCTTCGCCCATATCGGCTTCATGGGCGTGGGCGCCTATACCTCCGCGGTCCTGACCATCCCCGCCCAGATGAAGGGCATGGCCCTGCCAGACCTCTATCCGGCGCTGGCCGCCGTCCAGATCTCCCCCTACCTCGGGATCCTGGCCGGCGGCCTGATGGCCGCGGCCGTCGCGGCGGCCGTGGCCTATCCGCTCATGCGGCTGTCCGACGCCGCGGCGGTCATCACCTCCTTCGCGCTGCTGGTGGTGCTGCACAACATCATGACCAACTGGTCGAGCGTGACCAACGGTCCCCGCACGCTGTTCGGCCTGCCCAACGCCACCACCCTGCCGCTCGCCGCCACCGCCGCCGTCGCCGCGCTGGCGGTCGCGCTCGCCTTCAAGGAATCCCGCACCGGCCTGCTCCTGCGCGCGACCCGCGACGACGAGATCGCCGCCGCCGCGCTCGGCGCGCATGTTCCCCGCCTGCGCTGGCGGGCCTTCATCGTCTCGGCGCTGCTGGCGGGCGTCGGCGGCGGGCTCTGGGGCCATTTCATCACCTCGTTCTCGCCGAACGCCTTCTATCTCAAGGAGACGTTCCTGATCCTCGCCATGCTGGTGATCGGCGGCCCCAACACCGTGACCGGGGCGGTGGCCGGCGCCTTCGTCGTCACCGCCGCCTTCGAGGGCCTGCGGACGCTCGAAGGCGCGATCAACCGCGCCGGCGTGTTCCGCGAGCAGGTGGTCGGCCTGACCGAGCTGACCCTCGCCGTCGCCATGATCGCCGTCCTGGCGCTCCGCCCCGGCGGTCTCTTCCCGATCCGCGAGATCGGCCATTATCTGTTCCCCGCCCGGAGGGCCCCATGAGCTGGAAGACCGCCCATCGCTCGTTCTACTACGCCAACGCCGAGCCGCCCGACGACATCCGTCTCGATCCGGCCACCACCGCGCTGCTCGTCATCGACATCCAGAACACCTATCTCGCGGACAAGGAAACGCCCGAGGAGACCGCGCGCTGGCGCCCGTTCTTCGAGCGCATGCGCGAGACGGTCATCCCCAACACCCGCCGGCTGATCGACGAATGCCGCGCCCGCGGCGTCGAGGTGATCTATGCGCGCATCGCCTGCCGGAAGCAGGACGGGCGCGACCGCTCGCTCAGCCAGAAGAAGCCGGGCTTCAACTACCTGCTGCTGCCGAAGGACATGCCCGGCGGCCAGATCGTGCCGGAGCTGGCGCCCGAGCCCGACGACATCGTCATGCTCAAGACGACCGACAGCGCGCTGACCGGCACCAACCTGCGGCTGATCCTGCGCAACATGGAGATCCGCGACGTCGTCGTCGCCGGCATCTTCACCGACCAGTGCGTCTCCTCGACGGTGCGCAGCCTCGCCGACGAGAGCTTCGGGGTGGTCGTGGTCGACGACTGCTGCGCCGCGGCCACGATGGAGCTGCACGACGCGGAGCTGCGGATCATCAACATGATCTATTGCCATGTGGTCCGGCTCGCAGACGTCATGGACTTCCTTCCGCCTCCCGGGGCCGCCATGCCCCCATGAACCGGCCCGGCGCCGCCCGGGCGCGCCCGTCGCCCGAGCCTCACTCCAGAACGAAATAATCCTCGATCCGCCGCGCCGCTTCGCGCAGCGGCGGCAGGATCTCGCGCTCCATCTCGGCCGGGGTGAACCGCGAGGCCTGAGTCGAGACGTTGAGCGCGGCGACGACCCGGCCGGCGCGGTCGCGCAGCGGCACGGCGATCGAGCGCAGGCCGATCTCGAGCTCCTCGTCGACCAGCGAGAAGCCCTGCCGCCCGCACCGGTCGATCTCGGCGGCGAGTGCCGCGCGGTCGGTGAGGCTCTTCGGCGTCAGCGGCTCGACGGTCATGCCGGCCAGCAGGGCCGCGCGCTCCTCCGCCGGCCGGCCGGCGATCAGCACCCGCCCCATCGACGTGCACCAGGCCGGCAGCCGCGCGCCGACATGCAGCGCCACGCTGACGATCCGCCGCCCCGGCACCCGCGCGACATAGACGATGTCCCGGCCCGACAGCACCGCCGCCGAGCAGGCTTCCTGCAGCTCCGCCGCGAGCGCCCGCATCGGCGGCTCGGCATGGGACCAGAGGGTGGCGCCCTGCAGCCAGGCGCCAACCATCGTCAGCAGCCGCGGCGTCAGCAGGAACCGTCGCCCGTCGAGGGCGACATAGCCCTCCGCCTCGAGGGTGAGCAGCAGCCGGCGCGCCCCGGCCCGGGTCAGCCCGGTCAGCTCCGCCACCTCGCTCATCGACAGCCCGGCGGGGTGGGCGCACAGCGCCTCGACCACCGCCATGCCGCGCTGGAGCGACCCGACGTGGTCGCGGAACGGCTTCTCCTGGCTCGACGACATGTTCCGGCCCGATGCTGGAAAGACATTCCAAAATTGCCGATTGACAGAATCGCCCGGCCGCGGCATGTTCGCATATAGAATTAAAGTTCGCAATACGAACATTTACCCCGGAGGAGGGAAGCGCAGTGAAAAGCCGTCCCGTCCCCGGCCTGACCGCCCCTCTCGCCATGAGCGTGCTCCAGACCCCGACCCGCCTCCACGACCACGCCTCGTCCCTGCCGGCCGGCGCCCGCGTCGGCCATATCGAAGAAAGCGCAGCCTGAAATGTCCCGGAAACCCTGCATCATCTGCGTCGCGATCACCGGCTCGCTGCCGAAGAAGTCCGACAATCCCGCCGTCCCGATCACGATCTCCGAGCAGATCGAATCGGCCCACGAGGCCTTCGAGGCCGGCGCCTCGATCGTCCACGCCCATGTCCGCAACGACGAGGGCGGCCCGACCTCCGATCCCGAGCGCTTCGCCCGGCTCCTCGACGGCCTGCGCCGGCACTGCCCCGGCATGATCGTCCAGCTCTCCACCGGCGGCCGCTCGGGCGCGGGCCGCGAGCGCGGCGCCATGCTGGGGCTGAAGCCCGACATGGCCTCGCTCGCCGTCGGCTCGAACAACTTCCCGACCCGCGTCTACGAGAACAGCCCCGACCTCGTCGACTGGCTCGCCTCGGAGATGCTCGCCCACGGCGTGAAGCCCGAGATCGAGGCCTTCGACCTCAGCCATATCTTCCAGGCGGTGGCGATGGCCAGGGCCGGCAAGCTCGAGGCGCCGCTCTACGTCCAGTTCGTGATGGGCGTGCAGAACGCCATGCCGGTCGACCGCCCGGCCTTCGACTTCTACATCGAGACCCTGAAGCGCCTCGCCCCCGATGCGGAATGGTGCGGCGCCGGCATCGGCCGCCACCAGCTCACCCTCAACGAATGGTGCGTCGAGCGCGGCGGCCACGCCCGCACCGGCCTCGAGGACAACGTCCGGCTCGACCGCGACACGCTGGCGCCGTCGAACGCCGCCCTCGTCCGCCGCGTCGTCGAGCTCTGCGACAAGAACGGCCGCCCGGTCGCCACGCCGGCGCAGGCCCGCACGATCCTCGGCCTCGCCGCCGCCGCGCCGGTCGCGACGGCGACCGCCGGTCGGGCCTGAGCCGACACGGCTTCCGCGTGATCGCGCCGGTCGCCCCGGCCGACCCCGCGCCCGAGGGCCCGGCCGCGCGGCGCCAGGTCGCGCCCGCGCCGCCGGAGCCGCCCGGCCGCGTGTCGGGCCGAGGCGCGCCGCCGCCGCCCGCTCCACGAATGACGCGCATCCTCTCCGGCCCGCGCCGCTCCTCCTCGAGGCCCGCCGCATCGGTTGCGCGACCATGCCCGGCGCGGGCATGGTCGACGCTCAGGCCCAGTTCCTCGTCGACCGGATGCTGGAGATGGAGGCCGTCCGAAGGGAGCCACGATGCCGGGCCTCACGCTCCGCCAGGCAGAGATCGTCCGCGCGATCATGATGACCGACGCGATCCGGGGCGCCGCAGCCAGACCCGGCGCTTCGGCCGGATCCGGCGCAGGCTCCGGCGGGCCTGACCCGAAACCCGCACGGGCGGCTCCGAGGCCGCCCGCGACCGAGGAGCGACACTGATGATCACCGGCAGGACCAGGCTCATCGCCCATCTCGGCTACCCGACCGAGTCGTTCAGGGCCCCGATGATCTACAACCCCTATTTCGACCGGCACGGCATCGACGCCGTCGTCGTGCCGATGGGCTGCAAGCCCGAGGACTACCCCCGGTTCCTCCCCCTCGTCTTCCGCCTCTCCAACATCGACGGCGCCCTCGTCACCATGCCGCACAAGATCACCACCGTCGGCCTGCTCGACGAGGTGATGACCACCGCCCGGGTCGCCGGCGCCTGCAACGCCGTCCGCCGCGATGCGGACGGCCGCCTCGTCGGCGACATGTTCGACGGCGAGGGCTTTGTCCGCGGCGTGCTCCGCAAGGGCCGCGCGCTCCGGGGCGCCAGCGCGCTCGTCGTCGGCTCCGGCGGCGCCGGCTCCGCGATCGCCGCCTCGCTCGCGAAGGCCGGCGTCGCCCGCCTCGCCGTCCACGACGCCAGCGCCCCCGCAATGGCGGCCCTCGCCGGCCGCCTGCGCAGCCATTATCCGGCGCTCACGGTCGAGACCGGCTCCAACGACCCCGCCGGCTTCGAGGTCGTGGTGAACGCCACCCCGCTCGGCATGAACCCCGGCGACCCGATGCCGGTCGCGGTCGACCGCATCGATCCCTCCGCCTTCGTCGGCGAGGTGGTGATGACGCAGGAGATCACCCCGTTCCTCGCCGCGGCGCAGGCCCGCGGCTGCGCCTTCTCGGTCGGCGCCGACATGCTCTACGAGCAGATCCCGGCCTATCTCGAGTTCTTCGGCTTCCGCGCCGCCACCGCCGAGGAGCTGCGCGAGGTCAGCGCGCTGGCGACGGTCTCGTGATTTCGGTTGCGCGGCGACGTCGACACCTGTTGAAATGGCGTAAACGTCGGTCGAAATACTCTTCTGAATCAACTGGATGACCCAGATGCGCACTGTGCGCGCAGGGGATGCGCAGGAGGCTCCATGAAGACGTCGATCGCCACCGTCTCGATCAGCGGCGACCTGCCCGAGAAGCTCGCCGCCATCGCCGCCGCCGGCTTCGACGGCGTCGAGATCTTCGAGGCCGACCTGCTCACCACCGACGCCACCCCGCGCGAGGTCGGCGCGATGGTCCGCGACGCCGGCCTCGAGCTCACCCTCTTCCAGCCGTTCCGCGACTTCGAGGGCATGCCCGAGCCGCAGCGCGCCCGCGCCTTCGACCGCGCCGAGCGCAAGTTCGACCTGATGGGCGAACTCGGCGCCGACCTGATCCTCGTCTGCTCCAACACCTCGGCCGTCTCGCTCGGCGGCGTCGACCGCGCCGCCGCCGACCTGCGCGAGCTCGGGACCCGCGCGGCCGCCCGCGGCATCCGCATCGGCTTCGAGGCGCTGGCCTGGGGCCGCCACGTCAGCGACCACCGCGACGCCTGGGAGATCGTCCGCCGCGCCGACCACGCCGCCGTCGGCCTGATCCTCGACAGCTTCCACACCCTGTCCCGCGGGATCGACCCCGATTCGATCCGCTCGATTCCGGCCGACAGGATTTTCCTCGTCCAGCTCGCCGACGCCCCGGCCTTCGAGATGGACCTGCTGCAGTGGAGCCGGCACTACCGCAACATGCCCGGCGAGGGCGACCTGCCGGTCGCGGCCTTCCTCGCCGCCGTCGCCGCCACCGGCTACGACGGCTGGCTCTCGCTCGAGATCTTCAACGACCAGTTCCGCGGCGGCTCGCCCGGCTCGATCTCCGTCGACGGCCACCGCTCCCTCGTCGCGCTGATGGACCGGGTCCAGCGGGACGAGCCCGGGGTCCGCCTCGTCCCGCCGATGCCCGACCGTATCGCCGTCTCCGGCGTCGAGTTCGTCGAGTTCGCCGCCACCCCCGAGACCGCGCCCGCGCTCGTGCGCTTCCTCCACGGCATGGGCTTCGCGAGGGCCGGCCGCCATGTCTCCAAGGACGTCACCCTCTACCGCCAGGGCGGCGTCAACCTCGTCGTCAACACCGAGCCCGAGGGCTTCGCGCACGCCGCCTGGGCCACCCACGGCGTCGGCGTCTGCGACATCGGCTTCCGCGTCGGGGACGCCGCCGCCACCGTCGCCCGCGCCACCGCCCTCGGCGCCCGGCCCTTCGCCGGCCGCGTCGGCCCCGGCGAGCTCGCCATCCCCGCGATCCGCGGCGCCGGCGGCGCAGTCATGCATTTCATCGACCAGAGCCCGGCGCTCTCCAAGGTCTGGGAGACCGAGTTCGCGCCCGCGGCCGACGACGTCCCGGTCGCCGACACCCGCCTCCTCGCCGTCGACCATGTCGGCCAGACCATGCCCTATGACGAGATGCTGTCCTGGGCGCTGTTCTACACCACGATCTTCGCCACCGCGAAGGCGCCGATCGTCGACATCATCGACCCCTCCGGCGTCGTCCGCAGCCAGGCGATCGAGAACGCCGACGGAACCCTCCGGCTCACCCTCAACGGCGCCGAGAACGCCCGCACCTTCGCCGGCCATTTCATCGCCGAATCGTTCGGCTCCGCGGTCCAGCATGTCGCCTTCGCGAGCGCCGACATCTTCGCCACCGCCGCCGCGCTCGCCGCCAACGGTTTCGAGACCCTGGCGATCACCCCCAACTATTTCGACGACGTCGAGGCCCGCCTCGGGCTCGACCCCGACCTCGCCGACCGCCTGCGCGCCGCCAACATCCTCTACGACCGCGACGAGCACGGCGAATACTTCCAGCTCTACAGCCCGAACTTCGGCGAGGGCTTCTTCTTCGAGATCGTCGAGCGCCGCGGCGGCTATCGCGGCTATGGCGCCGCGAACGCCCCGTTCCGCATCGCCGCCCAGAAACGCCACCTCCGCCCGAAAGGCCTGCCGCGCGTCTGAGCGCCGGACCGCGGACAACCCTGCGATCCGGTTGAAATCCGCGACTGACGCCGACGGCCCGGGCGCCCGACCCGCGCCGAAGCCTTCCCGAATCCTGAAAAAGTGGCA
>CAYTMB010000008.1:0-13878 GCA_964438465.1 uncultured Rhodovulum sp.
CGTCCGCGCCGGGTTGAGCGCGCGACCGCGCGCGGATAACATCCGCGCCATGACTCGGCGGCTCGACGCGCTTCCCACCCCCTGCCTCGTCCTCGACGAGGCGCAGATGCTGCGCAACATCGCCCGGATCCACGGGCGGCTGGCCGGGACGGGCGTGGGCTACCGCGCGCATCTCAAGACCGCGAAATCGGTCGAGGTGGCGCGGCGGCAGATGCTCGGCCCCGCCGGCCCGGCGATGGTCTCGACCCTGCGCGAGGCGGAGGTCTTCGCGGAGGCCGGCGTCGCCGACGTGACCTACGGCGTCGGGATCGCGCCGCAGAAGCTCGACCGGATCCGGGCGCTGCGGGCGCGCGGCGTCGACATCGCGGTGATCCTCGACAGCGTCGGCCAGGCCGAGGCGGTGGCGGCGGCCTCGACCCCCGAGCTGCCGCTGGCGGCGCTGATCGAGATCGACTGCGACGGCCACCGCTCCGGGGTGAAGCCCGACGACGCGGCGCTGCTCGTCGCCATCGCGGCCGCGCTGGCGCCGCGGGCGGAACTGCGCGGCGTGCTCACCCACGGCGGCGAAAGCTACGCCGCCCGCGGCCGCGCCGCGCTCGAGGCGGCCGCCGAGGGCGAACGCCTGGCGGTGGTGGCCGCGGCGGAGATCCTGCGCGGCGCCGGCCACGCCTGCCCGGTGGTCAGCGCGGGCTCGACGCCGACGCTGATGAGCGCGGCGCGCTTCGACGGGCTGACCGAGTTCCGCGCCGGGGTCTGCGTGTTCTTCGACCTGTTCCAGGCCGGCGTCGGGGTCTGCACGACCGACGACATCGCCCTCTCGGTGCTGACCGAGGTCATCGGCCACCAGAGGGACAAGGGCTGGACGATCACCGACGCCGGCTGGATGGCGATGTCGCGCGACCGCGGCACCGCGACGCAGGCGGTCGACCAGGGCTACGGCGTCGTCCGCAGCCCCGACGGGGCGCCGATCCCCGACCTGATCGTCGCCGGCGCCAACCAGGAGCACGGCATCGTCGCGCCGCGCCCGGGCGGCGCGGCGCCGGCGCAGACGCCGCCCCTCGGCGCGCGGCTGCGGGTGCTGCCCAACCACGCCTGCGCGACCGCGGCCCAGTACGACCGCTATCATGTCGTGCGGGACGGCGACGTCGTCGCCGAATGGCCGCGCTTCAGCGGCTGGTAGGCCCGCCCGGGCCCCGTCCGCCTTCGTTGCGATTGTGTGAACAGAACAGAAATATCTGTTTTATATCAATGTATTAGCCTTCGTCGCACGCGTGCGAGAATTCAGCGACGCCCCGGCGCATCACCGGATTTCGCCAGAATCTCCAGCTCGCGGTCCACGCCGTCCATGACCACGCGGACCTCCGTCGCCCCGCAGGCGACGGCCCGGCCGTCGAGGGTCGCGACGAGCGCCTCCGCCTGCCCCTCCGGCGCGCGCGTGACCCGGACCGTCAGCCGCGCGCCGCCGAGGACCACGGTCGCGGCGTAGTCCGGCCAGGCCGAGGGCAGGCGGGGCGCGACGACCACCTCGGCCCCCTCGCGGCGCAGCCCGAGCAAGCCCTCGACCCCGGCGCGGTACATCCAGCCGGCGGCCCCGGTGTACCAGGTCCAGCCGCCGCGGCCCGCGTTCGGCGCCACCGAATAGACGTCCGCCGCGACGACATAGGGCTCGACCCGGTAGCGCTGCACCTCGGCCGGGGTGCGGGCGTGGTTGATCGGGTTGAGCAGCGCGAACAGCGCGGCGGCGCGGTCGGCGTCGCCGCGTCTGGCGAAGGCGAGGATCGCCCACATGGCGGCGTGGCTGTACTGGCCGCCGTTTTCGCGCAGGCCGGGCGGATACCCCTTGATGTAGCCGGGATCGCGCGGGGTCCTGTCGAACGGCGGCGTGAACAGCAGCGCCACGCCGTCGTCGTCTCGGATCAGGTGGTGCTCCAGCGAGTCCATCGCCTGGGCGGCGCGGGCGGGATTGGCGGCGCCGGACAGCACCGCCCAGGACTGCGCGATGGAATCGATCCGGCATTCGGCGTTCTCGGCGCTGCCGAGCCAGGCGCCGTCGTCGAACGTCGCCCGCCGGTACCAGGCGCCGTCCCAGGCGACGCGCTCCATCGCCCGCGCCAGGCCCTCGGCATGCGCCCGCCAGCGCCGGGCCCGCCCGGGATCGCGGGTCTCGGCCAGCGGCGCGAACAGCGCGATGGTGCGCAGGAGCAGCCAGCCGAGCCAGACGCTCTCGCCGCGCCCGCCCGCGCCGACGCGGTTCATGCCGTCGTTCCAGTCGCCGGTCCCGATCAGCGGCAGGCCCTGCGGGCCGGTCAGCTCCAGGCACTGGTCGAGGCCGCGCGCGCAGTGTTCGAACAACGGCGCCTCGACGTCGGCCGCCATCGGCTGGAAAAACGCGTCATGTTCGCCCGGCGCGAGCGGCGGGCCCTCGAGAAACGGCGCGCGGACGTCGAGCACGGCCGCGTCGCCGGTCGCCAGCACATAGCTGGCGGCGGCGTAGGCGAGCCAGACCCGGTCGTCGGAGATGCGGGTGCGCACGCCCTGCCCGCTGTGCGGCAGCCACCAGTGCTGGACGTCGCCCTCGACGAACTGGCGCGACGCCGCGCGCAGCAGATGCGCCCGGGTCTCCTGCGGCGCGGCGAAGCTCAGCGCCATGCCGTCCTGCAGCTGATCGCGAAAGCCGTAGGCCCCGCTCGCCTGGTAGAAGCCCGCGCGGGCGCGGATGCGGCAGGCGAGGGTCTGGTACAGCAGCCAGCCGTTCAGCAGGATGTCCATCGCCCGGTCGGGCGTGCGCACCTGCACCGCGCCGAGCACGTCGCGCCAGTGGGCGTGGACCGCCTCGAGCACGGCGTCGAGATCGGCGGCGCGGTAGCGCAGCACCAGCGCGCGCGCGGCTTCGGCCGATCCGCCCTGGCCGAGCAGGGCGGTCAGCTCGACCTCGCCGCCCGGCGGCAGGGTCACCGCCGCCGCGAGGGCGGCGCAGGGGTCGCGGGCGGCGCCGGTGGCCCCGGAGAGCGGGGCCTCGCCCAGAAGCGCCGCCGGCGCGGCGGGCGAGCCGCCGCGGCCGAGGAACTCGGTGCGGTCGGCGGTCCAGGCGGTCTGGCGGCCGCGGAGGTCGGCGAAGGCGGTCCGGCCGGGGAAGTCGGTGCTCCAGGGGTTGCGCGCGAACATCGCCCCGGTCGCCGCGTCGATCCCGGTCGCGATGAACGGCGCCGCGGCGGCGCGCGAGGCGCCGAGCGCCCATTCCGCGTAGCTCGTCACCGTCAGGCGCCGCGGCCGGTCGGTCAGGTTGCGCAGGCGCAGCCGCGAGATGCGGATCGGATCGTCGAGGGGGACGAACTGGAGCAGGTCCGCCGCCACGCCCTGCGCGCTGTGCTCGAAGCGGCTGTAGCCGAAGCCGTGCCGCGCGACATAGCGCCCCCCGTCGCGGATCGGCTGCGCGGTGACGGTCCAGACCTCGCCGGTCGCCTCGTCGCGGAGGTAGATCGCCTCGCCGGCCGGGTCGCCGACCGGATCGTTGGACCAGGGCGTCAGCTGGTTCTCGCGGCTGTTCTCGGCCCAGACGTAGCCGCCGCCCTCGACCGAGACCTGGAAGCCGAAGCCGGAATTGGCGATGACGTTGATCCAGGGCGCCGGGGTGGTGGCGGCGCCGTCGAGGATGGTGACGTATTCGCGCCCGTCCTTGTCGAAGCCGCCGAGGCCGTTGAAGACCTCGAGCTCGGCATGCGGCGGCGGCGCCAGCCGCGGCAGCGGCGCGGCGGGCGGGCGGACCGCCAGCGCCGTCGCCGCGGCCGGCGCGGGGATCAGGGCGAGCTGATCGGCGAGCGGGCCGCCCCGGGCGGACAGCGCCACCCGCGCGACGGCGGCGAGGTGCTCGCGCGCCGGACCGCTCAGCAGGTCGGCGCGCAGCACGAAGGCCGAGCCCTGCGCCAGCACGCGGCCGAACCGCGGCCGCGACTGGCTGCTGCGCACGGCGGTCTCGATCGCCGTCTGCAGGTCCTGGGCGTAGGAGGACGGGTGTTCGTTGACGATGACGAGATCGACGGCCAGCCGCTTCATCCGCCAGTATTCGTGCGCGCGCAGCAGCTGGCGCACCTGCGCCATGTCGGCGAGATCGTCGATGCGCAGCAGCACGATCGGCAGGTCGCCGGAGATGGCGTGCGGCCACAGCCCGGCCTGCGGCCCGGCGCCGCGCAGGATCGCCGCCTGCGGCGGGCGGAAGCGCGCATCGGCGTAGAGGATCGGCGCGGCGAGGCGCTGGAAGTCGGCCGCCTCGTGGGCGTCGATGTCGAGATGGCGCAGCTGCACCTGTGCCTGCGTCCAGGCCAGCGTGTGGGCGCGGTCGAAGGCGCTGGGGTCGTGGTGCTTGTCGATCAGGTCCAGCAGTTCGGCCCGCGAAGGCGCGACAAGGGTCCAGAACGCGATGCGCGCGACCGCGCCCGGCGGGATGCGCAGGCGCCGGCGCAGCGCGAAGACCGGGTCGAGCACGGTTCCGACCGTGCCCGACAGCGGCCGGTCCTGCAGGATCGCCGCAGCGTCGGCGGCGGTCCGGCTGCGGCCGATGAAGCGCGCCCGGTCGGTCTCGAACTGCTGCGCGCCGACGGTTTCGCCCTCGACCACCGCGAGATGCGCCGCCCAGACCGGCGGCTCGTCCGGCGCGCGGGGCCGGCGCGTCGCGAGCAGCGCGCCGCTGTCCGCGAGGTGCTCGGTCTGCACGAACAGCTTGGCGAAGGCCGGGTGGGCCGCGTCGGCGGCGGGGGTGGTCAGCACCAGTTCGGCGAAGGAGGTGACCTCGATCTCGCGGGTGCGGCGGCCGCGGTTGACCAGCGACACCTGCCGGACCTCGCAGTCGTCCTCGCCCGAGACCAGCACGTCGAGCGTCGTGGTCAGCGTGCCGCCCGGGTGGGTGAAGCGGGCGTGATCCTCGGTGAACTGCGCCTCGGCCCGGGCCGCCGGCCGCCCCAGCGGGTTCAGGCAGGGCGACCAGACCGCACCGCCCTGGACGTCGCGCAGATAGACGAAGGCGCCCCAGTCGTCGCGCGTCGCGTCCTCGCGCCAGCGCGTGACGGCGATGTCGCCCCAGCGGCTGTAGCCGCCGCCCGCCGCCGTCAGCATCACCGAATACCGGCCGTTGGACATCAGATGGGTGACGGGCGGGCCGGGCGTCGGCGCCGGATGCCGGCGCACCGCCTGAAAATCGCCGCCAGGCTCGGTGGCGGGGGCGGTCACCTCCTCGGCGCGCGGCGGGGCGAGGGCGACGTCGCGCGGGATGCGCTCCTGCAGCAGCAGCTCGCTCGCCCTGACGATCGGCTCGCGGTGGAAGCGGTCGCGCATCCGGCCGTCCTGCAGGACATTCGCGATGGCGACGACGGTCATGCCTTGGTGATGCGCCATGAAATTGCGCACGACGGCGACCGGCGCGCCTCCCCGGCGGCGCGCCTCGTTGAAGTCGAGCGCCTCGTAGAAGCCGTAGCGGCCCTTCGCGCCCAGCGCCTCGAGCCGGGCGAAGTTGCGCACCGCGCCCTTCGGATCGACCATCGCCGCGAGCCCGGTCGCATAGGGCGCGATCACCACGTTCTTCGCGAGGCCGCGCTTCAGCCCCAGACCCGGCACGCCGAAGTTCGAATACTGGTAGGTCAGTTCGAGATCGCGGGCGTTGTAGCCGGATTCCGACACCCCCCAGGGCACGCCGAGCGACCGGCCATAGGCCTGCTGGCGCGCCACCACGAGGCGGTTGGTCTGCCCCAGCACGCTGCCCGGCGGCTCGCGCATCACCAGGGTCGGCATCAGGTACTCGAACATCGAGCCCGACCACGAGATCAGCGCCGCCCCGGTCCCGAGCGGCGTCGCGGACCGGCTGAGCCGGAACCAGTGCCGCGTCGGCGCGTCGCCCTTGGCGATGGCGACCAGACTGCCGAGCCGGCACTCGGACGCCAGCAGATCGTAGCAACTCGGGTCGAGCCGGTTGTCGGCGACCGAATAGCCGATCGACAGCAGCTTGCGGTCCGGATCGAGCAGGAAGGCGAAGTCCATCTCCATCGCCAGCCGCCGCGCGATTTCCGCGACCGCAAGGTAGCGCGCCGCCAGCAGCTCGCGCGCCGCGTCGCAGAGCCCCCGGTCGCGCAGGTGTTCGGCGGCGGCCTTGCGCAGCGCGCCGACCCAGAACAGCGCGTCCGCGCGGGCGGCGCCCGGCCAGTCCTCCAGCGCGGCCGTCGCCTCGACGGCGAGCCGCTCCAGCTCCGGCAGCATCGCGTCCGGCGCCGCGTCGCCATCGAGCGCGCGCTCCATCGCGGCGAGCGGCGCGAGCGCCTCGCCCGCCGGCTCCGGGTCCGCCGCGACCGCCTCGCGCGCCAGATCGAGCGCGTCGCGCAGGCCCGGCCGCGGGTCGGGCGCCGGGGCCGGCGCCGCCGCCTCCTCGCAGGCGTTGGCGAGCGCGATCAGGTGCCCGGCGAGATTGCCGCTGTCGACCGACGACACATAGGCGGGATCGAGCACGCGCAGATCCTGCGTGTCGTACCAGTTGAAGAAATGCCCGCGATGCCGGGGCAGCCGCAACATGCCGTCGAGGCTCGATTCCAGCCGCTCGACGGTCTCGAGCGCGCCGGTCCAGCCGAAGTCGCGCGCAGCCACCGCGGACAGCAGATGCAGGCCGAGGTTCGTCGGCGAGGTGCGATGCGCGACGGCCGGGCGCGGATCGTCCTGGAAATTGTCCGGCGGCAGCATGTTCTCGGCCGCCGTCGCGAAGGTCTCGAAATAGCGCCAGGTCCGCCGCGCGATCAGCCGCAGCGCGCGCGCCTCCTCGGCGGACAGGGCCTCCTTCGTCGCCGCCGGCGGCTCGCGGCTGACCCACAGCGCGAGCGCGGGCGCGGCGAGCCACAGCAGCGCGAAGGGCGCCGCCAGCGGCCAGGAGGCCGGCGCCAGCGCCACCGCGGCGCCCGCGACCCCGAGCCCGAGCGCCACGCCGCCCGCCATGTCCCGCGCGAACCCGGCGAGGCCGGGGCGCGGACGGCCCGAGGCCTGCGCCGCCGTGGTCCATTCCAGCAGCCGGCGCCGCGTCCGGTAGACCCGCAGCAGCGTGCGCAGGATCGCGTCGCCCATCCGCCAGGCGCGGTCCGCGAGGAAGGCGGCAACGAAGAACACCTGCATCGCCGCCAGCCGCAGGTCGCCCGCCACCCTGCGCAGATGGCTGTCGAGCCGAATGCCGGCGCGGCGCGGCAGCAGCCCGGACAGGCCGGGCAGGAACGCCGGGATGACCGCGGCGGCCAGCAGGATCAGCAGCGTCGCCGTCGCGGCGGCGGGCGGCGACGTCCAGCCGATCCCGAGGGCGGCCAGCGTGAACGGCGCCAGCAGCGCCCGGCGCAGGTTGTCGAGCATCTTCCACCGCCCGACCGGCGACACGCCCCCCGCGCCGGCGATCCAGGGCAGCAGCTGCCAGTCGCCGCGGGTCCAGCGGTGCTGGCGGCGCGCGTCGACATCGTAGCGGGCGGGAAACTCCTCGACCAGCTCGACGTCCGACGCGAGCCCGGCGCGGGCGAACACGCCCTCGAACAGGTCATGGCTGAGCATCGTGTTCTCCGGCACGCGCCCCGCCAGCGCCGCCTCGAAGGCGTCGACGTCGTAGATGCCCTTGCCGGTGTAGGAGCCTTCGCCGAACAGGTCCTGGTAGACGTCCGACACCGCCGCCGCATAGGGGTCCATGCCGCCGGGGCCGGAGACGGTGCGCTGGTAGATCGAGCCCGCGCGTCCCTGCGGCAACGACGGCGTCACCCGCGGCTGCAGGATCGCGTGCCCCGTCACCACCCTCCCCGTCGCCGCGTCGAAGCCCGGCCGGTTGAGCGGATGCGCCATCTTGCCGACCAGCCGGGCGGCGGCGTCGCGTGGCAGCCGGGTGTCGACGTCGAGGGTGACGACATAGCGCACGCCCGGCGGAACCGCGTCGCCGCCGGACTCGAAGCTGGTGTCCGTGGCGCCGCGCAGCAGCCGATTCAGCTCGTGCAGCTTGCCGCGCTTGCGCTCCCAGCCCATCCAGACGCCCTCGCCCGGATTGAACAGCCGCCGCCGGTGCAGCAGCAGGAACCGCGGCCCGGCCGGCCCCGGGGCGTGCCGCGCGTTCAGCTCGGCGATCGCCGCGCGCCCGAGCGCGAGCAGATCCGCATCGCCCGGCGCCTCGGCCTGCGCCGCGTCGAGACCGTCCGTCAGCAGCGCGAAGGTGAGGTCGCCGCCGGCGCCCGACAGGTGGTGCACCTCCAGCCGCTCGATCTGCTCGCGCAGGTCGGCTTCGCCGGTCAGCAGCGTCGGCACGACCACCAGCGTCCGCAGCTCGGACGGGACGCCGTCCTTCAGCTCCAGCCCGGGCAGGATCGTCGCGCCGAAGCTCCAGGCGACGACCCGGTTGACCAGCGCCGTCGCCGCTTCGCTCGCGGGCAGCGTCGCCGCCAGCGCCCAGGCCGCCAGCCAGCCGGCGCCGACCCCGGGCAGCCATAGCAGCCAGACCGACAGCGCCAGCAGCGCCGCCGTCGTCGCGACGATGGCGCCGGCGTAGCCGGCGAGGCCGAGGCGTTGCGTCAGCCGGGCCGGCCAGCGCCGGGCCGACGGGCGGAACCCGATGGCCTTCTCGAAGGCCCGCCGCCCGCCGGAGACCAGATGCCAGCCCGGATCGCCGGACCGCCCGGCCACGGTCGCGCCGCCCGCCGTCCGGCAGGCGTCGAGCGCGCGTCCGGCGACCTCGAGCTCGCTGAGGCCCGACCCGCGGGCGAGCTCCTCGATGGCGCTGCGGTACAGGTTGCGGCTGGGGAAATCCATCGCGCCGAACGCGCTCTCCGCCCGCAGCCTCGCATCGACCAGGCTGACCGACTCGAACAGGTCGGGCCAGTCCATGTCCGAGATCAGCCGCATGCTGGTGATGATGTTGCGCACCGTGACGTTCGAGGCGCCCTGCCGCTCCAGCGCATGGTTCACCGCGACGTCGATCGACAGGCCCTGCGCCTCCAGCCGCGCCTCGAGCCAGCCGAGCGCCGGCGTCGTCTCGGGATCGCGGTCGCGCAGGCGTTTGGCCAGTTGCGCCGCGAAGGCGTCCGACAGCGGCCACCCGTCCCGGTCGTCGAGTTCGGCCTCGAGCGCGCGGCGCGGACGGCCGGCGGCGGTCTGGGCGTCCGCCAGCGCATCGGCGCTCGCCCGCGCGGCATGGGCGGCGGTGATCTGGTCGGCGAGGCGGCGCAGGTTTTCGACCAGCACGATCCGCAGCGTGATCGGGACCGCCCACAGCTCGCCGATCGTCAGCGGCTGCGCCCGCTGGTAGGCGACGAGATAGCGCCGCAGCGTCTCGGGATCGAAATGGCTGTCGCTGTGGGCGACATAGGCCCAGGCCAGCCCGAACACCCGCGGATAGCCCGCGAACGGTCCTTCGACGAGCTTGGGCAGCTGGCGGTAGTAGCCGGGCGGCAGGTCCTCGCGGATTTCGCGGATCTGCGCCTCGACGAGATGGTAGTTGTCGAGCAGCCAGTCCGCGGCGGGCACGATCGGCCGGCCCGCCTCCGCCTCCGCGGCGCTGGCGCGGTAGGCCGCGAGCAGAACCACGGCGTTGTCGCGCAGCCGGGCGCCGAGCGGCGGAACCCGCGGCGGCCGCGCGCTGACATGCTGCGCCGCCGCGAGGGTCTCGGCGTGCTGTTCGAGGCGCTCGACCCCGAACAGCTCGGCGCGCGCCGGCGTCGGGTCAGCCCAGAGCGACGCGACGCCGGTTCGCCGCGGACCGAACGGCGGCGTCGCGTTCACCGTCGTGCGCGATCGGGCGACCGCTCGACCCTCGTCTCACCGGCGTCGTGAAGGCACACAAAACGGGCCTTGAAGGCCATGACGAATATCCTTGGCGCTCGCAGGCCCCGATACAACGCCTGCGCGGCCCGGAGGTTCCCGCATCGGCGTCCGTTGCGCCCGCTCAGGCCACCCCTGGGGCCGGGGCCGACGCGAGCGCTGGTCAACCTTTCTTTCGATTGGGTGAACGCGCATAATATTATCTTTCAAACTCATCATGTTACCGGGAGTCGCACGCGTGCGACTCCGGTTGTCCGGGCGCCCTCCGGCCGGGTCGGCGCCGCCACCGCCGCCCTGACCGGGCGCCCCGAACCCCGCTACGCCGCCGATGTCGTCGCCCGTCGAAAGGCCTGGGCGAGATCGCGGATCAGGTCGTCGGGATGTTCGAGGCCGACCGACAGGCGGATCAGCCCCTCGGTGACGCCGGCGGCGTCGCGCACCGCCTCGGGCACGCCGGAATGCGTGGTCGAGGCGGGATGGCAGACCAGCGACTCGGTGCCGCCGAGGCTGACGGCCAGCTTGAACAGTTCGAGCGCGTTCAGGATCCGGAAGCTCAGCGCCCGGTCGTTCGCGACCACGAAGGAGAAGGTCGAGCCCGGCCCGGCGCATTGCCGCGCATAGATCGCCGCGGCCGCGGGATCGCCGCCGAACTCGGGATGCAGCACGGCGCAGGGCAGGACGTCGTTCCCGGCCAGCCAGGCCGCGACCTTGCGCCCGCTCTCGGCGGCGCGCGTCATCCGCAGCGACAGCGTCTCCATCGAGCGCGCCAGCATCCAGCTCGAATGCGGGTCGAGCTGGAAGCCGAAGGCGCTGCGGGTCTGGCGCACCGGCTTCAGCAGCGCCTTGCCGCCGGTGACGCCGCCGGCGATCAGGTCGGAATGGCCGCCGACATACTTGGTCAGCGAGTAGACGCAGATATCGACCCCGTGCGCGAGCGGGGTCTGGAACACCGGCCCCAGCATGGTGTTGTCGCAGACGACCAGCGGCGTCTGGCCCGAGGTCGCCGCCCAGGCGTCGACCGTGGCGCGCACCATCGCGAGGTCGATCATCGCGTTGGTCGGGTTCGCCGGGGTCTCGAGATAGACCATCTTCACCGGACCCTGCCGCGACGCCTCCTCCAGCGCGGCGCGCAGCGGCGCCTCGGTGGCGCCGTCGGTGAAGGCGACCGGCCGGACGCCCCAGCCGGGCATCACCTTGCCGATCAGCGTCTCGGTGCCGCCGTAGAGCGGGGTGTAGTGCACCAGCGCATCGCCCGGACGCAGGTAGCTCAGCATCACCGCGGCGATCGCCGCCATCCCGGAGGAGGTGAGCAGCGCGCCTTCGGCGCCGTCGTAGAGCGCGAGGCGGTCCTCGACGATCTCGGTGTTGGGGTGGTTGAAGCGGCTGTAGACCAGCCCGCCGGCGCCCATGCCCTCGGGCGCGGGCTTGCGCCCGGCGACGACGTCGAAGAACTCGGCGCCCTCCTCGGCGCTGCGGAAGGCGAAGGTCGAGGTCAGGAACACCGGCGGCTTGACCGCGCCCTCGGAGAGCGCAGGGTCGTAGCCGAAGGACACCATCTGGGTGTCGGGGTGCAACGGCTGGCCGTCGAGCGTGGTGCGCCGGTAGGACGAGAGCATCTGGGGGATCTCCTGTTGCCGCGCCCGAGGCTATCCCGGCCCGCCCGGCGGCGCCATGCGTCATGCGGGCCGGTCGCCCTTGCCCGCCCGGAGCGCAGCGTCCATTGGGGGGCCGACGCAGCGGAGCGGGAGAGGCGGCGTGGCGGGACGGATCATCGTGGTCGGCGCGGGCATCGTCGGCGTCTGCGCCGGCCTTGCGCTGGCGGCGGCCGGCCATGAGGTGCTGCTGGTCGGCCGCGAACTGCCGGGCGACGGCGCCTCGCGGGTCAACGCGGGCGTGCTCTCGACCTCGTCGATCGCGCCGCTGAACGGTCCCGGCTTCGCGCGCAGGGTTCCGGCGCTGCTGCTGGGGCGCGCGCCGGGGTTCCGGCTCGCGCCGCGGGCGCTGTTCCAGGCGATGACCTGGGGGCCGCGTTTTGTCCGTGCGGGCCGCGCGCGGACCCACGGGGCGACGGTCGCGGCGCTCGGGGCGCTGGTCGGCCTGTCGATCGCCGAGCACCGGCGGCTGCTGCGCGAGGCCGGCGCCGCCGCGCTGCTGTCCGAGGCGGGCTGGCTCTTCCTCTACGAGACCGAGGCGCAGTTCGCCGCGGCGGCCGGCGGGCGGGCGGTGCTGGCGGAGCATGGCGTGGCCTTCGAGGCGCTCGACGCCGGCGGCCTCGCCGGGCTGGAGCCGGACCTCGACCGCCGCTTCGCCCGGGCGCTGTGGCTGACGCAGAGCGCCGCGGCGGTCGAGCCGGCGGCGGTGCTGGCGGCGTATCTGGAACGGTTCCGCGGGCTCGGCGGGACGGCCGAGCGGGCGGAGGCGGTGCGGATCGAGCGCGGCGGGGCGCGGCCGGCGGTGGTCTTTGCGGACGGCCGGCGCGAGGCCGCCGACCAGGTCGTGCTCGCGGCGGGGATCTGGTCGGCCGGGCTGCTGCGGACGCTGGGCCTTCGGCTGCCGATGATGTCGGAGCGGGGGTATGTGCGGCGGTTCGCGCTGGCCGGGGGGGCGGCGCTCAACCGGCCGGTCCTCGACGTGGCGGGCGGGCTGGTGCTGGCGCCGCGGCCGGGCGGGACCGTGCAGGTCTCGACCGGGACCGAGCTGACGCTGCCCGGGCTGCCGGGGCTCGACGCCCAGCGGGAGGCCGCGTCGCGGCGGGCGGCGCAGCTGCTGCCGCTGGGGGCGGCGGTCGCGGGGTCGGACGCCGAGGGCGACCGGCCGACGCTGCCCGACAGCCGGCCGGCGATCGGGCGGCTGGCCGGGGAGGCGCCGATCTGGCTGTGCTGCGGGCACCAGCATATCGGGTTCTCGACCGCGGCGGGGAGCGCGGCGCTGCTGGCGGCGCTGATCCGGGGGGCGCCCCCGCCGATCGATCCGGCGCCGTTCAGCCCGGCCCGGTTCGGGCTGTGAGGGGCGCATTCAGCGTGAATATTCGGCATCATGTTGATTTATATGGATAACTGAATCGCGCCTTTCGCTTCATGTACAAATTGCAATCTATCGTCCTCGATCTCGCCGCGAGCGGCCTCGCGCCGATCCTGAAGCGGCAGCCGGGGTTCGGAGGCTGTTGCCTCGTCCGACTGGCGGACGGCGGAGGCGGCTCGACCGGCCCCTTTGACGAGGCCGACAACGCCAAGGCCGCGCATGAACGCTCGTTGGCCCGGGTCAAGTCGAACCTTGCGACGATGATCCGAGACGACCCGCCGACGGCGATCATGGGGCGAAGCGTCCGCCGAGCCTGCGGGGCAGTCGCCGCCGGGACGCGGCGCCGGGTTCGCCCTCGGCGTTCAGCCCGCGCGGATCAGACCGCCGTCGAGCCGCATGGCCTGGCCGGTGACGTAGGAGGCGCGGTCCGAGAGCAGGAAGGCGACGGCCTCGGCCAGCTCCTCGACGCGGGCGTAGCGGCCGATCGGCAGCCGGGCGCGGCGCTCGGGCTTCTCGGGCAGGCTGTCGACGAAGCCGGGAATCACGGTGTTGACCCGGATCCCGGCCGCCCCCTCCTGGTCGGCGAGCATCTTGGCGAAGGCGAGCAGGCCCGCGCGCACGACCGAGGAGGTGGCGAATTCGAGCGAGGGCTCCAGCGCCGCGAAGGACGACAGGATCGCGATCGAGCCCGAGCCCTGCGCCCGCATCGCCGGCGTCACGCCGCGGATCAGCCGCACCGCGCTGAGGAACATCATGTCATAGGCGGCGATCCAGTCGGCGTCGGTCAGCTCGAGCAGCGCGCCCTTGGGCGGATGGCCGGCGTTGACGACGAGGCCGTCCACCCTGCCCCACCGCTCCAGCGTTCCGGCGATCAGGCGCTCGACGTCGGCCGGCTCGGTCAGCGATCCGGTCACGCCCCAGCCGCCGAGTTCGGCCGCGAGCCGCTCGGCGCCGCCCGAGGGCGACAGCGTCGCCACCTTCCAGCCGTCGGCGGCCAGCCGCCGCGCGCAGCCGGCGCCGAGGCCCTTGCCCGCCGCCGTGACGATCGCAACC
>CAYTMB010000008.1:13978-22194 GCA_964438465.1 uncultured Rhodovulum sp.
GCCGCGCCCTTGACGAGCAGCAGGCCGGCGGCGCCGACGCAGAGCGCCAGCATCGCCGGCCGCATCCAGCCGCGGTCGGTATGCCGGGCCAGCAGCGGCGACAACAGGTAGCCGAGAACCATCGCCGGCAGCAACGTCAGGCTGAACGCGACATCGGCGCGGCCGAGTTCGCCGAAGGCCGCGAGCGACAGGATCGAGATCAGCCCGCCGACCGCGAAGAAGGCCGAGAGCCGGGCGCGGACCTCGGCGCCCGGCGCGTACTGGTAGACGAGGGCGAGCGGCGGCGTGCCGACCGAGGTGATCGTGCCCATCAGCCCCGAGGCCGAGCCGGCGAAGAACAGGTTGCGCCGCGTCGGCGCGATCCGCAGGCCCGAGAGGCTGAGCGCCACGGCGCCGAGGATCAGCGCCGCGAACACCAGCAGGAACAGCCGCGGCGACAGCAGGCTCGCGACCAGCGCGCCGAGCAGGCTGAAGAGCACGCGCCCGACCAGCGCCGGGCCGAGGCTCGCGAAGCGCCAGCCCGCCGGCTCGCGCAGCGCCACGACGAAGGCGGTGAACGCGCCGAGGATCATCACCGTGCCGGGGACCAGCCCGGGGTCGATGACGGCGAGCACCGGTGCTGCGACGACGCCGAAGCCGACGCCGAGCGCCGACTGGGCGACCGCCGCGACGACGATGACGAGGAAGGCGACGCCGTAGACCGACCAGTCGAGCGGCGCGAGAAGGGCGGCGAGCTCACCCGGCACGGCGCGCTCCGGCGGGCCGCGGCGCCGCGCTGGGCGCGGTGGGGGGAAAGGGGCGGGAGACCGGCATCGCCGGGATGCGTAGCGCGCGGCGCGATCCGTGTCGAGCGCCGGGCGGCGGGAGGAGCCGGCGGCGGGGGCCGGGGGCCGCGGCCAGCGGGGCTTCGCGGCGCGGGCGGGCGTCGGCGGGGTCGCGTGTGGGCGCACTCGCAGGACGATTGCGCAGCGCAGCGGACATTCCGCGGCTGCGGGAGATCCGCGGGTTGACACTCTCCGCGCTCCCATCCCACTGTTCGCCAGGTGTTTCGCCGCAGCGCCGCGGCGCCGGCGAACGCGACCGGAAACCGAATGCGACAAGGGGGTAGGCACGATGTTCAACCGGACCATGCTGGGTGCGGCGGCGATTGCTGCGGCGGGCTTCGCCTGGTCGGGCGCATCGGCGCAGACCATCGCCATCGCGATCGGCTCGGAGCCGACCACGCTCGATCCGCAGCTGCGCGACGACGGCGGCGAGCGGCAGGTGACCGACAACATCTTCGAGACGCTGATGACGCGCGACGCCGAGGGAACGCTGGGGCTCGGGCTCGCGGCCTCCGAGCCGGTGCTGATCGATCCGACCACCTGGGAGGTGACGCTGCGCGAGGGCGTGACGTTCTCGAACGGCGAGCCGTTCGACGCCGCCGCCGCCGCGTTCAGCGTCAACCGGGTCGTCGATCCGGCGTTCAACTCCGAGCAGGCGTCGTATTTCAACACCATCACCGGGGCCGAGGCGGTCGATGGCGCCACGGTCCGGATCACCACCAGCGGGCCGGACCCGATCCTGCCGACGCGGCTCTACTGGCTGAAGATGGTGCCGCCGGTCGCCGCCGCCGAGGCGGGCTTCGCCGAGAACCCGGTCGGCACCGGCCCCTACAAGTTCGACGCCTGGCGCCGCGGCTCGAGCCTGACGCTGGTGGCGAACGAGGATTACTGGGGCGGCGCGCCGGCGACCCCGGAGGTCGAGTTCCGCTTCGTCCCCGAGTTCGGCACGCGGCTGTCGAGCCTGATGTCGGGCGAGGTCGATCTCATCACCAACCTGCTGCCCGAATTCGTCGAGCAGGTGCCGCAGTCCTTCGCCGTCACCGGCGTCGAGCTGCCGATCATCCTGCTGTCCGACGAGAACGAGCCGGTGAATGACCTGCGGGTGCGCCAGGCGCTGAACTATGCGGTGGACAAGGAGGCGCTGGCGGAGGCGCTGTTCGGCGGCTACGCCGACGTGATGCAGGGCCAGCTGCTGGCGCCGTCGTATTTCGGCTTCAACCCGGACGTGACCGGCTATCCGTTCGACCCGGACAGGGCCCGGGCGCTGATCGCCGAGGCGGGCGCCGAGGGCGCCGAGGTCACGCTCTACGGCACCTCCGGGCGCTGGCTGAAGGACCGCGAACTGGTCGAGGCGGTGGCGGCGTCCTGGGAGGCGGTCGGGATCAGGCCCGACGTGCGGATCGTCGACTTCAGCGAGTATCTCGACCGGTTCTTCGACCGCGACAACCGGCAGGACGCGTTCTTCACCGTCAGCTCGAACGAGCTGATGGACGCGGACCGGCCGTTCAGCGCCTATTACCACAAGGACGGGATCGGGGCGCCGAACCACAACGAACGCATCGCCGAGCTGGTCGACGCGGCGCGGACCGAAGCCGATCCGGAGGCGCGCGCGGCGATGTACCACGAGGCGGTGCAGATCGCCTATGACGAGGCGCTGTACGTCTATCTGCTGAACATCAACGACGTCTACGGCGCCAGCGCCCGGCTGGTCTGGGAGCCGCGGGTGGACGGCAAGCTGCTCGCCGCGACGATGTCGGTCACGGAGTAGCCGCGGCCGGGAGCGGAGGCGCGCTTGGGGCGGATGCTGGCCGTAAGGCTGTGGCACGGGTTGATCGTGGTCGTCGCGGTGACGGTCACGGTCTTCGTGGTGACGCGGCTGATCAGCAATCCGGTCGACGTGATGCTGCCGCTGGAGGCGAGCGCGGCGGAGCGCGCCGCCTTCGCCGCCCGGCTGGGGCTCGACCAGTCGATCCCGGCGCAGTTCGTCGATTACCTGCGCGGCCTCGCCCGGCTCGATCTCGGGACCTCGCTGTGGCAGGACCGGCCGGCGCTGACCATCGTGATGGAGCATCTGCCGATCACGCTGCTGCTGGTGGTGACGTCGGTGGTGTTCGCGATCCTGGTGGCGCTGCCGCTGGGGGCGATCGCGGCGCGGCGGCCGGGCGGGATCGCCGACCGGGTGGTGGTGGTGGTGAGCCTCATCGCGCTGTCGGTGCCGCAGTTCTGGCTGGGGCTGCTGCTGATCCTGTTGTTCGCGGTGACGCTGGGGCTGCTGCCGAGCGCCGGCGCGGGCAGCGCCGCGCATCTGGTGCTGCCGGCGCTGACGCTGGCGATCCCGACGATGACGCGGCTGATCATGGTCACGCGCTCGCAGATGATCGACGAGCTGAACACGCAATACGTGCGCACGCTGGAAGCCAAGGGGATGTCGGCCTGGCGGATCGTCGCGGTCCATGCCGGGCGCAACGCCGCGGTGCCGGTGCTGACGCTGGCGTCCTGGGAGTTCGTGCGGATCTTCGCGGGCTATACGGTGGTGGTGGAGACGGTCTTCGCCTGGCCCGGGCTGGGGCGGCTGGCGCTGCAGGCGATCCAGCGGCAGGATCTGGTGCTGGTGCAGGCGGTGGTCCTGGTCATCGCGGTGATCGTCGTCGCGTTCAACGTCCTGGTCGATTTCGCCTATGCGGCGATCGACCCGCGGATCCGGCTCGAGTGATGGCCGGCGAGCGGTCCGGGGGGATGCTGCGCGAACTGGTCGCCGACGGGCCGGCGCTGTTCGGCGCGGCGGTGCTGGCGCTGCTGGTCGTCACTGCGCTCTTCGCGCCGGCGCTGGCCCCCTACGATCCGGCGGCGCAGGTGCTGCGCGACCGGCTGCTGCCACCGGTTTGGGAGGCGAAGGGGGTCTGGACGCATCTGCTCGGGACCGACCATCTCGGGCGCGACATGCTGAGCCGGCTGATCTGGGGCTCGCGGGTGTCGCTGGTGGTGGGCCTGTCGGTGGTGCTGCTGGCGGGGGCGTTCGGGGTGCTGGTCGGGCTGATGGCCGGGTATCACGGCGGGCGGGTGGACGCGGCGCTGATGCGGTTCGTCGACACCGTGCTGGCGTTCCCGAGCCTGCTGCTGGCGCTGATCTTCCTCGCGGTGGTCGGGCCGTCGATGGCCAGCGTGATCGCGGTGCTCGCGCTGACCAACTGGATGGTCTACGCGCGGGTGACGCGCAGCGTGGTGCTGTCGGCGCGGCAACTGCCGTATGTCGAGGCGGCGGAGATGATCGGCGGGCGGCCCGGGCGGGTGATCTTCCGGCATATCCTGCCGAACCTCGCCTCGCCGCTGCTGACGCTGGCGATCCTGGAATTCGCCAACGTGGTGCTGGCGGAGGCGGCGCTGTCGTTCCTCGGGCTCGGGATCCAGCCGCCGGCGAGCTCCTGGGGGCTCGATGTGGCGGCGGGCAAGGACTATCTGTTCATCGCCTGGTGGCCGGTCACCCTGCCCGGGATCGCGCTGGCGATCACCGTGCTGGCGATGAACCTGGTGGCGAGCTGGGTGCGCATCACCTCCGACCCGCAGGAGCGCGAGAAGCGGTTCGCCCGGGTGGTCGCGGCCGGCCAGCGGCGCGGCGCCGCGCGGCCGAAGCCGGCCGAATGAGCGCGCCGCTGCTGGAGATCGACGGCCTGAAGGTCGATTTCGTCACGCGCCGCGGCGTGGTGCGGGCGGTGCGCGGCGTGTCGCTGGCCGTCGCGCCGGGCGAGACCCTCGGCATCGTCGGCGAGAGCGGCTCGGGCAAGAGCGTGACCGTGCAGGCGGCGATGGGGCTGGTGGCGGCGCCGGGCCTGATCGCCGGCGGGGACATCCGCTGGAAGGGACGCTCGCTGTTCGGCCCGGAGGGCGAGGCCTACGGCCGCCGGATCCGGGGCCGCGAGGTGGCGATGGTGTTTCAGGACGCGATGACCTCGCTCAATCCGATCTTCACCTGCGGCGCGCAGATCGTCGAGGTGCTGCGCCGGCATCTCGGCATGGGCCGCGCCGAGGCGCGCGAGCGGGCGCGCGCGCTGCTGGAGCTGGTCGGGATCGGCGCGCCGGAGCGGCGGCTCGACCAGTATCCGTTCGAGCTGTCGGGCGGGATGCGCCAGCGGGTGATGATCGCGATGGCGCTGGCCTGCGAGCCGGAGCTGCTGATCGCCGACGAGCCGACCACCGCGCTCGACGTGACCATCCAGGCGCAGATCCTCGAGCTGCTGCAGGAGCTGCAGGCGCGGCTGGGGCTGGCGGTGGTCCTGATCACCCATGACCTCGGGGTGGTCGCCGGGCTGTGCCGGCGGGTGTCGGTGATGTACGCCGGCCGGATCGTCGAGGAGGCCGGAGCCGAGCCGCTGTTCGACCATCCGGCGCATCCCTACACGATGGGCCTGCTGCGCTCGACGCCGCGGCTCGACCGGACCGAAGCGCGGATGATCTCGATCGAGGGCGCGCCGCCCGACCTGCGCGATCCGCCGGGCGGATGCGCCTTCGCGCCGCGCTGTCCGGCGCGGGTGGCGGCCTGCGCCGTGGATCCGGCGCTGGCCGAGGTCGCCCCGGGGCGCCGCGCCGCCTGCCACCGCCCGTTCGTGGACCGCTGGGGCGACACCCCCCCGCCCGCCGCCGGAGCCGTCAATGGCGGATGGTGACGCGCCGGACCCGGCGCCGCAGGTCGCGGTCGAGAACCTGAGCGTGCGCTTTCCCGCCGGCCACGCCGGGTTCTGGGGCGGCCGGCGGCTGGAGGTGCATGCGGTCGACGACGTGAGCTTTGCGATTCCGCCGGGGC
Organism: uncultured Rhodovulum sp.; assembly: GCA_964438465.1. Taxonomy (GTDB): domain Bacteria; phylum Pseudomonadota; class Alphaproteobacteria; order Rhodobacterales; family Rhodobacteraceae; genus Amaricoccus. Next base: position 19,601 of record CAYTMB010000008.1, read on the forward strand.
GGACGCTGGGGCTCGTCGGCGAGAGCGGCTCGGGCAAGACCACCATCGGCCGGGCGATCCTGCGCCGCGCGCCGATCTCGGCGGGCCGGGTGCGCTTCGCGGGGCGCGACATCACCGCGACCTCGGGCGAGGCGCTGCGCCGGCTGCGCCGGCACATGCAGCCGATCTTCCAGGACCCCTACGCCAGCCTCAATCCGCGGATGACGGTGCTGGAGCTGGTCTCCGAGCCGCTGGTGGTGCATGGCGAGGCGGCGAGCGCGGCGGCGGACGAGGTCGCGGCGCTGCTGGCGCGGGTCGGGCTGGAGCGCGACGTGCTGGCGCGCTATCCGCACGCGTTTTCCGGCGGCCAGCGCCAGCGGATCGTCATCGCCCGGGCGCTGGCGCTGCGGCCGGAGTTCATCGTCGCCGACGAGCCGGTCTCGGCGCTCGACGTCTCGGTGCGCGCGCAGGTGGTGAACCTGCTGCAGGACCTGCAGCGCGAGCTGGGGCTGACCTATCTGTTCATCGCCCACGACCTCAGCATCGTGCAGCGGATCTCCGACGAGATCGCGATCCTTTACGGCGGCAAGCTGGTCGAGATCGGCCCGGCGGCGACGATCTACGCCGAGCCGCAGCATCCCTACACGCTGTCGCTGATCTCGGCGATCCCGATCCCCGATCCGAAGCTGGAGCGCAAGCGGCGGCGGATCGTGCTGACCGGCGAGCCGCCGAACCCGGTGGCGCCGCCGCCCGGCTGCCGCTTTCAGGGGCGCTGTCCGGAGGTGATCGAGCGGTGCCGCCGCGAGGCGCCGCCGCTGGAGGAAAAGCGCCCCGGCCATTTCGCCGCCTGCTGGCGGCGGCCTTGACACCCGCTCCCCGAGGGAGCGGAATCGCCTGAGAGGAGAATCCCCATGTCGAAGATGACCAAGCCGACCGGCAGTTTCGTGGCGCTGATCACGCCGATGAACGCCGACTATTCGATCGACTACGCCGGCTTCGCGACCCTGCTCGACTTTCAGGCCGCGAACGGGACCAGCGCCGTGCTGATCATGGGCTCGTCGGGCGAGGTGTCGATGCTGGCGCCCGAGGAGCGGCACGCCATCGTGCGCGAGACGATGAAGCACCGCCGCGAGGGCATGCCGCAGTGGTACGGCTGCACCGGCGCGACCACCGAGGCGACCATCGCCTATGTGCGGCAGGCCGCCGACGAAGGCGCCGACGGCGCGGTGATCGCGGCGCCGGCCTATATCTGCGCGCCGAACGCCGACATCGTGCGGTTCTTCCTCGACGTCGCCGACGCCTCGCCGATCCCGATCGGCATCTACAACAACCCGCCGCGGGTGAAGACGGATCTGGGCGTCGAGGACGTGCTGGCGCTGGCGCAGCATCCCAAGATCACGGTGCTGAAGGAGAGCACCGCGCGGGTCGGCCAGGTCGGGCAGGTCGCGGCGGCGAAGCCGGACTTCTCGATCATGTGCTGCTGCTCGCCCAACCTCGGGCTGGTGGTGCCGACGATGAGCCTCGGCGGCCATGGCACGGCGAACATGACCGGCAACATCATCCCGGCCGAGATGGCGGTGATCTCGACGCCCTGGGGCGAGGACGGCGCGCAGGCGCTGGCGTTCCGGGCCGAGTATCTGCGCTGCCTGCCGATGCTGCATTTCGTCTATTCGGCGATCAACCCGGTGCCGGTGAAGTCGCTGATGCGCGCGGTCGGGCTGCCGGCCGGGCCGCTGCGGCGGCCGCTGTCGGGGCTCGACCCCGCGGCGCTGGCGAAGGGGCTCGAGATCGTGCGCGCGCTGGGGCTCGACCGGCGGTACGGCTACCGGGTCGATCCGGCGGCGGTCGCGGCGGAGTGACGGCGCCCGGGCGGGTCGTCCTCGTCACCGGGGCGGCGAGCGGGATCGGCGCGGCGACCGCGCTGCGGCTCGCCGGCCCGGACACGGCGCTGGTGCTGACGACGCGCGGCAACGCCGAGGGGCTGGAACGCGCGGCCGGGGCGGCGCGCGCGCGCGGGGCGGCGGTCGCGACGCATCTCGCCGATCTCGGCGAGCCCGGCGGGGCGGCGGGCGTCGCGGCCTTTGCGCGCGAGGCCTTCGGGCGGGTGGACCAGATCGTCAACAACGCCGGCAAGGCGGAGAAGGCGCGGTTCGGCGAGTTCGGCGGGGCGGAGCTCGACCGGGCGATCGCGGTGAACACCCGGCCGTTCCTCGAGCTGGTGTCGGCCTGCCGGGAAGATCTCGAGGCGTCGGACTGGGGGCGCGTGGTCGCGATCTCGTCGTTCATCGTCAACGACATCGGCATCAACGGGGTGATCTTCCCGGCGACGGCGGCGGCGAAGGCGGCGGTCGAGGCGCTGGCGCGCACGCTCGCGTTCCAGTTCGCGCCGCTCGGGGTGACGGTGAACTGCGTGGCGCCGGGGTATACGAAGAAGGTCGGCGGCCACGCCGCGCTGGCGCCGGCGGCCTGGGAGGCGGCGGCGGCGGCGACGCCGTCGGGGCGGATCGCCGATCCCGAGGACATCGCGGCGGCGGTGGCGTTCCTGCTGTCGCGCGAGGCGAAGCATGTGACCGGGCAGATCCTGCGGGTGGACGGCGGCTTGTCGCTGCTCTGAG
>CAYTMB010000009.1:0-20061 GCA_964438465.1 uncultured Rhodovulum sp.
CTAGCCCGGCTGACCTCCTTCGAGCGGACGCGGCCTCGCGGAGATGGACGCCGGGCCACGCGGTCGATAGCTTGGGGGACCCGCCTCGCCACGGGGGCCGGAGCGAACAAGCACCGAAGATTCCGCCTGCTTTGGGACCGTCGATGACGCCACGACTGACCTTCCACGGCGCCGCCCGCGCGGTCACCGGCTCGTGCTTCCGCCTGGAGACGGGATCGGGCCAGCTGCTGATCGATTGCGGCATGTTCCAGGGCTCGAAGACGGAAAAGGAGCTGAACTATCGCCCGTTCCCGTTCCGGCCGGGCGACGTCGCGGCGGTGATCCTGAGCCATGCGCACATCGACCATAGCGGCCTGCTGCCGAAGCTGGTCAAGGCGGGCTTTTCCGGTCCGATCCATGCGACGGCCGCCACCGCCGATCTCGCCAGCGTCATGTTGCCCGACAGCGCCCATATCCAGGCGATCGAGGTCGAGCAGCTGAACCGGCGCAAGGCGCGCTGGGGCAACGAGCCCGTCGAGCCGATCTATTCGGGCGCCGACGTCGACGCCTGCCTCGCACTCTTCCGCCCCGAACCCTACGGCAGCTGGTTCGGCGTTCTTCCCGGCGTCCGGGCCCGGCTCTGGAACGCGGGCCACCTGCTCGGCTCGGCCTCGATCGAGATCGAGATCGCCGGCGCGGGCGTCGGCGCAGGCCCGGAAAGGCCGCTGCGGCTGCTTTTCTCCGGCGACATCGGCCCGGACTTCAAGCTGCTCCATCCCGATCCCGAGGCGCCGCGCGATCTCGACTATGTCGTCTGCGAGGCGACCTACGGCGATACGGACCGACCCGAGGCAACCGACGAGACCCGCCGCGCGACGCTGCGCGACGAGGTCCGCGCCGCGATCCATCCGAACGGCGCGCTGCTGATCCCGTCCTTCGCGGTGGAGCGCGCGCAGGAGCTGATCGTCGACCTCACACGGCTGATGGCCGAGGGCGAGCTGCCGCAGATCCCGATCCACGTCGATTCACCGCTCGCCAGCCGGGCCACACGCATCTTCGCCCGCCATTCGCGCGAGCTCGAGGAGGGCGCGGGGCTGCTCGCCGGCCTGAGATCGCGCCAGGTGCATTTCACCGAGACGGTCGAGCAGAGCAAGGCGCTCGACCGCCTGCACGGATTCCACATCGTCATCGCGGCCAGCGGCATGTGCGAGGCGGGCCGCATCCGCCACCGGCTGAAGAACTGGATCTGGCGCGACGAGGGGACGGTGCTTTTCGTCGGCTACCAGGCCGCGGGCACGCTCGGCCGCATCCTCCAGGACGGCGCGGGTTCGGTGCGCATCCAGGGCGAGGAGTTCGCCGTTCGCGCCCGCATCCGTTCGATCGAGCTCTATTCCGGCCATGCGGACGGGCCGGAACTGGCCGATTGGCTCCGGGAACGGCTTCCGATCGCCCGCGAGGTCTTTCTCGTGCACGGCGAGGCGCCGGCGTTGGCCGGACTGGCCGCGCGGCTGCAGGGGATCGTCGATCCGAACAGCGTGCTGTCGCCCGTGCTCGACGAGAGCTTCGAGCTCGCGCCGGCGGGCGCGCGCCGACTGTCCGGCACGGGAACGCCGCGCCTCGCCTCGGAAGGGGTGGCGCGGCTGGATTGGCACAACGACGTCTCCCGGCTGATCCTCGACATCAACGACGCTCTGGCCGCCGCAGCCGACGAACGCTCGCGCGACATCCTGATCCGCCGGCTGCGGCGGGTTCTGGACGACGTCGGAGCGGAGCCGCGCAAGCGAGGGAGTTGACCGCGCAGCTCCTTCCGCCGTTGCCGCGGCTGACCCCGCTGGTCCCTGAGGCGATCCTCGACCGTAGCATCCGGCGGAACTGCAGGTGGATGATCTGCTGGAGGGATTCTCGTTGGAGCGGGAGGGGCGGCGCAACGGGCGCGGCGATCCACGAGTCCAGCCTCACCAGCGGGGCCGGCGGCCGGAGCGCCGACCGGGTGCGAGCGCCAGAGGGGCCAGAGAGTAGAGCGCTACGGCGCTCAGCGCGACCACGTTGAACCCAAAGTGTATGGCGAGGAAGGTCGCGAGGATCGCCGCGACCACCGAGGCGCAGCCGTTGATGCCCCAGGCCCAGGGGACGAGGTCGCCGCTGTCGCCGGCGAGGCGGACGATGCCGAGCGGAAAGAGCATGCCCATCGGCAAGGCGAGTGGAGCGATCAGGGCCAGTGCGAGGACGACCTTGGCGGCGTCGGCCCAGGCGATCAGCGAGGCGAAGAGCGACGGCAGGGCGACGAGGTAGACAGCGGTCACCGTCGCGATCGCGGCCGCGGCGACGGCGGCCGGCCGCGCCTGGCCCCCGAGCCGGCGGTCGAGCGACGGCGCGAGGGCGCTGCCGATGCCTGCAAAGATCAGGAACCCCGCAAGCACGACCGCCACGGCGTGGAGCGGATGCCCGAGGAACAGCACGAAGCGCTGGATGAAAGCGATCTCGAGGAAGAGGAACCCGAGGCCGATTGCGCAAAAATAGCCGGCGATGCGGGCCTTCGGGAGCATGCCGCCGAGCCGCCGCCTGCGCAGCGCGAGCGGCGCGAGGATCAGCACCGCCGAGAGCGCCGCGGCCTGGAGCAGCGTCGCGGCCAGGATGAGATAGCCCATGTCGAGCAGCGCGGCCGCACCTTGCGGGCCGAGCGAGAGCAACTCGGGCAGGAAGCGCCACTTGAAGAAGTCGTGGAAGTAAGGCCGGTCGTCGGTCGCGGGCGCCACCGCGAACTTGTAGTCCGCGAAGAAGGCCCCGGGATCCGGCCCGAGCAGCGCGGTGGCCGCCTCGAAGAGGTAGGGCCGCTCGAGGATGTTGAAGCGGTTGGTCTCGGCGGCGTCGATCCCGGGCGCCCAGGCGAGATCGAAGGCGCGCGCCGTGGCGAACGCGCGCAGCGCCGCGAGCTCGTCCGGCGCGAAGGTCCCGTTCCTGACGAGCAGGCTCGCCGTGCTCCAGCCGCGGAGCATCACCAGCCGGGCGCCCGGATCGGCTACCCCCTGGCGGCGCAGCGCCTCCACGGCGGTGGCGAAGAGCTTGACGCTGTCGCGCGGCGGCAGCTTCAGCCACAGCGTCACGGCGAGGATTCCGCCGGGCGCGAGCGCCGCGAGATAGTCCTCCATCGCCTCCACGGTGTAGGTGTAGGTCTCGTGCAGGCTCTGCGTGCCCGAGGCCCCCGCCGCGAAGGAAGAGAGCAGCGGGATCTGGATCAGGTCGTAGCGCTCGGCGCGGCGCCGGACCGCGCTGCGCGCTTCGCCGATGCGGACCTCGACCTCGGGGCGGCCGTAGACGCCTCCGGCGAAGTCGGCGTAGTGGTCGCGCACCAGCGCGACGATCTGCGGGTTGACCTCGACGGCGACGATCTTCGGCGTCCGGTGCAGCAGGGCGAGCAGCACCGGCTCGCCGGCGCCCGCGCCGAGGATCAGCGTCTTCGGCGCCGGCAGCAGGTGGTAGGGCGCGGCGGCGGTGGTGAAGTCGAGGTAGCCGAGGGGGCCGGTGTCGCCGTCGAAGCGGGTGATGGCGCCTGGCGAGTCGGCGTCGGTGAAGACCCCGCGCTGCTCGGGCGGCTCGATCAGGTTCATGAGCGACAGACCCGGCGCATGACGGAACGGGATCGTCGGGCTCTCGACCACGTCGATCAGGCCGAGGGGGCTCGATCGCTCGGCCACGATCCGAGCGTCCGGAGCCCTCAGCGCCATCGGCAGACCCTTGTACTCGGAGATGTGGGGGCGCAGCGCCGTCCATCCCGGCGGCAGCCAGAGCGCGGCCAGCACCGCGGCCGCGCCGATCCCGAGCGCGGGGAGCCGCCGCCCCGGCGACCACAGGGCGAGCGCCGCCGCCACCAAGCCGAGGATGGCGATCGAGCGGAGCACCGCCTCCGGCGACAGCAGGAAGAGCAGGCCGACGACAGCGGGCGCCCCGAGCCCGGCGCCGATCAGGTCGCAGGCGTATAGGCGGCCGATCGCCTGTGGGAAGCGGCTGAAGGCGAGTCCGAGCGCGGCGGCCCCGAAGAAGAACGGCGGCAGCAGCGCGGCGTAAGCGAGACTGAGCCAGAGCAGTTGGAATGGGTCCCATACGATCGCGAGGGGGTTGAAGGGCAGGCGCAGCGCCAGCGCGACGCCGACGATCGCCGTGACGCCGAAGAGCGCGGCGCACACCGCGAAGGCGGCCGGGAAACGGCCGGCAAGGCGACCGCCGAGCAGGACGAGCGCCGTCCCGCTCGCGCCGAAGCCGAGCAGCGCGATCGAGATCATCATGTAGGCGAAATGATGCCATCCGACGATGGCGTAGAGGCGCATCAGCAGCACCTCGAACGCCAGAATGGCGGCGGAGATCAGCCCGATCGCGACGAACTGCGCGCCGGTGACGCGGGCGTCGGGCCGCCCCGTGCAAGGCATCGCGCCCATGTCACTCGCCACGCGTGAGCGGCACGAAGCGCACCGGCAGCACCTGCCGCGTCGTCAGCGTCCCGTTCGGCTGCTTCTCGACCAGCACGAGCTGCTGCGTGGCGAAGGCGCCGCCGACCGGGATCACCATCCGGCCGCCCGGCGCCAGCTGTTCAACCAGCGGCGGCGGGATGTGGCCGGCGGCGGCGGTCACCATGATGCCATCGTAGGGGGCATGCTCGGGCCAGCCGTAGTAGCCGTCGCCGACCCGGGTCGCGACGTTGGCGTAGCCGAGCGCGCCGAGCGCCTCCGCCGCCCGCGCGCCGAGCGCCGGCACGATTTCGATCGAGTAGACCTCCCCCGCGACCTGCGCCAGCACCGCGGCCTGGTAGCCCGAGCCTGTGCCGATCTCGAGCACCGCGTCGCGGCTGTCGACGCCGAGGAGTTCGGTCATCAGCGCGACGATGAACGGCTGCGAGATGGTCTGGCCGAAACCGATCGGCAGCGGACCGTCGTCGTAGGCGCGGTCGCGGACGCCCGTCGGGACGAAGGCGTGGCGCGGCGTCCGCCGCATTGCCTCAAGCACGGCCGGATCGAAGCCCGCGCCGATCGCCCAGGCAGGCGTGAGGCCGACATAGGCTTCGATCTGCTCCACCATTTGGTTCCGGCGGACCTGCGCCTCCTGCGGCAATGCAGGGGCGGCAAGTATCGTCAGCGCGATTGAGAGTGGGAGGAGATTCAGGTTGTTCAGTTTCATTTTGAAGAAACCGCACTATGCGTTTGTACGGCGGCGACTCACCGCGCCGGCAGGCCCGGTCCGCCGCCGATGCGAACCGGCGCCCGCCGCGGACCCCAAAAGCCCGGCTCTGGCTCCAAGAGGCCCGCCACCAGTCTACCACAATCGGCGCCGGCGCGCTGCGCACCGTCACCGCCCACAACGACCCGCGCAAAGGTCTCACAACAGTCTCTGGCGCGTACGCCTTCAATTCGCGTCCCGCGACTGCCGCCGGCCAAGGCCAACCCTGCCGCCTCCAGCTCAAGCCGCCACGTCTTCAGCTGCGTCGGCGTCACGCCCAGTTCGGCCGCAACGCCAGCATGCGTCGCTCCCGGATCAGACAGCCGGGCAACCGCCGCTCCTTGTATTTCGGCAAAGCCGCCGCCTCGTCGGCTTCGTCGTCTCGTCCTTCCAGATCGGCGACTGCCTTACCACCCGGTCCGGGATCAGGGAGCAACGGCCCGCCCCCGCGCGGGCTCAGGGCGCCTTGAAGGCGTTGTCGTAGGCGAGGCGGCTTGCGGCCTCGCCGCCGGCCGGGCCGACGCGGCGCGTGATCCAGCGCACCAGCGCCCCCTTGTCGTCGCGCATCAGGCAGGGGGCGCGGCGGACGCGCACGCCCTCGCGCGGAATTTCCTCGTCCTTCACATCGAATGGCGTGGGGGCGAGGACGTGGCCGCGCGCCCCGTCCTCGTCAGTGAAGCTGCCTTTGCGCAGGAAGAAGCCGCCGGTTCCGGTCGGAATCGGCACCAGCGGGATCCACCAGGGCGGGACCTCCGTCTCCAGCCGGTATACCAGATCGCCGGCACCGTCGAAAACCGGCGCAGGTTGGAGAACCTGCGGTTCGCGCGCACGGTCGCGCCCGAGCCCGTCCGCGCCTTCGACGCGCAACTCGATCGCCCAGGCGATGTTGGCGGCCTCGTCGCGGGCGAAGACGACTTCCTCGCGTACGGGACCTTCGATCGCCGTGCGGCCGCCGGGCGGGACCAGGAAGGTCGGGGAGGTCGCGTCGCCCGCGGTCGTGGCGAAGAGCGCAAAGCGGCCGCTGCGGCCCACATCGTTGGCGCGCAAGACCGCGATGCGCTCGCCGAAAGTGGTGGTGAAGGCGACTTCGGTCACGTCTACGAGGCTTCCGCGGGGCAGGTCGATGGGCGCGATCAGCCAGTCGTTGCCGTAGACGGTGGCGAATTCGAGCAAGGCGATGCGCGCGAGGTCGTTCGGCTGAACGTCGGTGACTCCGAAGTTCACCCGCCCGTCCTCGAACTGCCAGAAACGGTCGGCGGGCATTCCGGCGTAACGCAGGCGCCCCGCGAAGGTGATCGCCTTGTGCGTCTCGGTGTCCGCCGCGGCGTCAGCAAGAAAATCGCCGTCCCTGGTCAGGTCGAAGCTGTGCCAGTCTATCGCGCCGCCTTCGTGGCGCGGGGCCGAGAGCACGGCCGGGGCGTCCGCCGGGCCGGCGCGCAGGGCGAAGCGGTATTCGAGCCGTTCGCGCAGCCAGCTTTCGGCAGTCTTGCCCTTGGGTGAGACGTTGCGGCGATACCAGTCGAGCCATGTCGCGGCTGCGGCCTTGGCTGCGGCGTTGGCGCCGGCCATCCAGTCGGGCGTCGCGCCCGCCTCCAGCGCCTCGGCGATGCGTTCGGCGTCGGCGGTGCGCGATGCGATGAAGACCCATTCGGGCGGGGGAATCGAGGCGGCGATGTCCGGTGCATCGAGGTCGAACGGACAGGCCTCGCGCAGAGCGGTCTCATCGCTCCAGCCCTGGGCCGTAAGGGCGGCGAGCAACGCCGCGGTCGCCTCCGCGCGGTCGCGCAGCGGGGGCGGCGCCCAGGGTTCGCGCTCGATCTCGGGCTCGATCACGCTGTCGGGTCCGATATGCTCGGGCGCGGCGGCCGCGTTCGGGCCGCCGGCGCGAAAGCCGGTCACGCGACGGGTCTGCGCCGTGACCTCCACTGAGAGCGGGGTTCCGCAATCCTCACCGAGGAACTCGCCGAACTGCCACTGCCGCCCCATGAGCCAGAGCGGGTCATGGAGGCGCGCCGAAGCGCCCGGCGCCGGGTTGCCCGAGCGGGATTGCGGCTCCAGCCGGTTCCAGGACTTCGGTCCGATCAGCACGGCGTCGATCAGCCGGGACGGCAGGACCGCCTCGGTCATGAGTTCGAATTCCGCGAAGCGTGTGGTCGTGGGCATTCACGCCTCCTTGGTCAGGGTGAAGTTCCGCAGGTGGGTCGTGGCGTTGAGTTCGGCCATGGAGATCGCGATCTTGCTCCAGTCGAGGCGGCGCTCGCCCTGAAGCGACCAGCTGTCAGTGTAGATCGCAGGCAGGATGCGGCCGGCGAGCGGCAGGGAGTCGAGCGTGATCAGGCGGACTTTGGCGAGGTCCAGGGTTTCGTCGAGCAGGGCCACGAGGCTGTCCTCGGTCCAGTTCTCGCCGCCGGGGGCCAGGGCGAGCAGCAGGCTTTGCGGCGGTTGGGCGTTTGGCGCGTCCGCGTGAATGGCGACGCCGGCCGTGACCCCGGCCTCGGTCACTGGCGCATTTTCGCCGTGGGCGTAGCGCGGGGCCATGGTTTCGGTCCAGTCGTCGAGGATCAGACCCTCGACGACCTTGCCGAGATCGATGCCCTCGGGCGCGTCGGCAAGGATCGCGACCACGGGGGCGTCCGGCGTCGGCGCTTCGGGCGGCAGGCCGGCGCCGATCCAGTCGTCGATCGGTCGGTCGCCGTGGCCGCAGAGTTGCAGGAGGGCGATCCGGGGCGGGCCGCCGACGAGGCTGGCGAGCAGGCTCGCCTTGTTGAAGGCGCCGGTTGCGGGGTGGATCGCGCCCGCGTCGGCAAGGAAGCGTTCGATGGCGCCGGGGGCGACTGGATTGACCGCGCGTTCGCCCGTGGGATCGGTCGGGGCTTCGGGTTGGTATGAGAGCGGCGTCGGCAGGACGAAACCGCGGCCGAAGAGCGCCTCGCCGAAGGTCTCCAGCGCTTCCTGCGAGCGGCTTGGCTTGGCCCAGATCGCTTCGGCGTTGCCAAGGCGCGAGCGCGCCTCATCCAGCGCGAGGAAGGCGAGTTCGGCGCGCGGCGGGTCGCCGAGATCGGGCACGACGACGCCGAATTCGGCAAGGTCGCGCATGGCCTGGCCGAGGCTGTCGCTTGCGATCTCCGCTTCCGCGAGCAGCGCATCGAGTGTGGCGACGCGGGCGCCGAGCAGCCCGAGCAGCGATCCCAGCGTCGCGAGGCGGGTCGCGGTTTCGGCGGGGGCGGGACGCCAGGCCGCCTGTCCGGGAAGCGCGAGGCTGAAGGCGTCGAGGGCGCGCGCCTGCTCCAGCACTGCGGCGAGGGCGCGGGCGGCGTGAATGGCTTCGGCCAACGTGATCTCGTCGGCCCTGAGACCGGCGTCGCCGGGCGCCGTCAGGGCCGCGCCGGGCGCGAGGCCCAGGCGCGCGCGCAGGTTGCGCTCAAGCCGGATCGGGTCGGCCGCATCCAGGGTGAAATCGAGCGCCGAGACGCCGGATTCCGCCATGGTGATGCGTCGGTTGCGCGATTCGAGGGAGAGGACGATGCGTTTCGGGGGGCCGAGGCGCGTGCCGAGCCATGCTTCGACGCCGGGGGCCGCGGCGGCGCGGGGCGTGGCCGTGGACCAGGCCCCGGTCGATGGCGCGATGACGACGAGGCGGTGGGTGACGATGACGCCGGGGGTCGAGATCACGACGAAATCGGGTTCCGTTGGCGGTCCCTCGCCGCGCCCGGCTGCGTCGAGGGTGGCGGAGGCGCGGTGGAGGTTGCCCTGGGCGAGCTGGTGCACGGCCTCGGCGAGCATCAGGTCGGCGACCGCGTCTGCTTCCTCCATGCTTTCTTCGATGGCGCGTTGAATGCTGGTCCAGAGGGCCGCGCTCGGTTTGTCCCACGGCGTGTTCGCGTCCAGGTATTCGTTGTCGGCGGGGCGTTGCTCCAGCGCGGTCCTGATGGCGGCGGGGCCGTTTGGCGCGCGGTAGCGGTCGATCAGTTTCAGCATGTCGGTGACGTTCGCCGCGGCGATCGCCTGCTGGGCCTCGGGCGTGGGCGACTCACCGCCGTCCGTCAGCGCGCCCTGCACAAGCGGCGCGAGGCCGCGGAAGGTGAGGATGAACCGATCCGCGTCGATGTCGTGCAGGCGCCGCTCGAAGCCGTAGCCCAGCAGCGCGCCGATGGGCTGGCCGTTGCGCACGCCGTCGAGCAGCGACAGGGCGAGCCGCACCCGGGCGCTGGAGAGGTCGATGGCGAAGGCGGAGGAGCCTGCCCCGTCGGGGTTGTGCGTGAGATAGGCGCTGCGCAGCAGGCCGGCGGTCGTCGCCTGGGCGAGACTGGGGGCGGCGATATAGCCGCCGCGCCGCTTGGCCCGGTCTTGCGGCGCGACATCCTCGAGCCAACCGAAGGCGCCTATTGTCAGGCCGGCGGGCCGGGCCGCGCGCTGCCGGGCGAGCCGGGACGAGGCCATCGCGGTGATCCAGGCGTCGAGGCGGTGGGATGCGCTGTCGAGCGTCTCGGCCACGAGAAGGGTGAAATCCGCGCCGACCGGCGTCGCGACGAGATCCGTGAGTTTCTGAAGCGCCGCGCGCATTTCGCCAAGGCGGTTCGACATGCGAAGGGCGTCGTCCAGCGCGAACAGCCCCAGCTCCACGCGCTCGACCTGAGAAGTGGCGTCGAGGGCGAAGTCGAGAAAGCGGCCGCCAGCGACGGCGTTTGTCGCAAGCGGCTGGACCTTCCGCGCGGCGGGTCGCGCGGCAGGATCGCCAGCGCCGGGGAGCCTTGCGAGGAGGTCGCTGAAGACTGTCGGGTTCGTGTCCGACGCCCGGTTCACCGCCCCCACGGCGTCCCGCAGGAGCGTCGCCTCGACGTTGGTCGCAAGCTCGGCCACGAAGTTGAAGTTGCTCGGGGGTTTGGCCGCCTCGCGCACGCGCTCCCAGCCGACCGCCACGAGCGCCTGAAAGATGCTGGAGATCGTGCCGACCTTGCCGCTTGTGAGAATGTCCGCGAGGAAGGCGCCGTCGCGGGCCGGATCGGCGTAGGGCAGCAGGATCGGGCGTGACTCCGGCTCGAGCGTGCCGATCGAATGGGCGAAGGAGAAACGCCCCAACGTCTCGGCGAGCAATTGTCCAAGCATGGCTTCGATCGCGATCGCGTCGCTTGCGGTGGTGGTGGTGGCGCCGATGGCCTGGATCATATTGCCCGACAGGCATTTGCGCGCGCGCGCCCCGAACGACACCGGCGACCAGCCGAGGATGTCGAGCAGAATTTCCGCCGCATCGCCGCCCTTACCGATGCGCGGGACGCCCGGGACGCCGTTTTTCCAGTCGGGCAGGATCGTGCCGAGAAACGCCATCACGTCACGCTCGAAACTCGGCGCATCGCGGCCGGGGCGCAGCGGCGTGACCGGCAGCACGCCATAGGGCTGTTCGCCGACCCGGATCGCCGGCAGGGGGCCGCGGCCGCGCACGCGCGCCGCGTGAAAGGCGCGCGCGGCGTCGATGGTGACGGGCGAGATCGCCTCGCTGGCGTCGTCGAGCGTTTCGAGGAAATAGCCCCAGGTCGCGGGCCAGAGCGCGCCGTTCATCGCCTGGGCGGCGGCCTGTTCGCGCGCCCCGGCATGGTCGAGAAGGGCGAGCCAGGGCGCGTCGATCCCGAGCGCCTGGCCGAGCACGCTGCCGTTCGCCTCCGGATCGAGGGCGGTGACCCCGAGGGGAAGCGAGCGGGGTTCGATCCGGCGCTGCCAGCCCGAGCTCTCCTCCTCGATGTTGTTGGTGGGCGTGCCTTGCGGCGCGAAGGCGAGGCCGGCCGTGCACCAGTGCGCTTCGAACAGATCGGTCAGGCCCTGCGCGCCGGCGGCCGCGTCGCGCGAGCGGCTGACGCCGTAGACGAAGAGCCGGTCGATGGCCGTTGCCTTCGGCAGGTCGAGCGTGATCGCCATGCCCGAAGCCAGCGCCACGTCATAGTCCGCGAGCCATTCGGTTCCTTCCAGCATCTTGAGCCCGTTCTTGTCGACGAGCTCGGAGCCGTCGTCGGCGATCAGGCCGATGCGGATCTCCGGCGCGACCTGCTTGCCGCGGCCCCGCGTGACCTGGCCTTGCTGGACGGCGGTGACGTGAAAGACCTCGGGAAGCAGTTGCGCCACCGCGCTGCTGCGCCGAGCGGCGGTGGTCTTGGGGAATTCGGGCGCGCCGCCGGTGTCGCGGTCGGGGAGATTGGTCGGCGTCGTGGCCCTGGCCGACCAGGTGGCGCGGGCCTCGCCAACGGCCTGAAGGAGGATGGGCCAGGCGGTTTCGGCTGCGGCGTCGCCGCCCTGCCAGAGCGCCGTCCAGTAGCTGCGGCCGGCCTGTTCCTCCTCGGGGGTGAGGCCGCGATCGAGGCCGTCGACATGGATCGTATCGGGGTAGATGCGGATCTTGAGCCGCCGCGCGCTCTCGAACCGGGTTTCGATGCGGATGGGCAGCAGCAGCAAGGGGTGTTCGCCCGGCGCTTCGAAATCAGCGTCGCGCAGGCGGTCGAGCGCCTCCCTGAGGCGGTCGTTGATCTCGGTGCGTTGTCCACGGGCGGCCTCCAGCGCGGCGCGGCCTGCGGCGAGGGTTGTCTCGGCCGATTGCGCCGCGCGGTTGTTGCCCGAGCGCCTCGCGGTTTCGAGCGCGGCTTGCGCGGCCCGGACCCTGGTGGCGGCCTCGGCCACCTTGGCGTCGTTGTTGTCGAGCGCTGCGCGGTTGCGGGCGGCCTCGGTGCGCAGGGTCTTGAGCGCCGCTGGATCAAGCTGTGGCAAGGTCCGGTCTCCGTTGGCTGTCTCGCGCGTCAGGGCGCGGCCTTGATCGATTCGATGAGCGTCTTTCCGCGGAAGGCCGCGCGGAACGGATTGCGCAGAAGGGAGCGGGCGAGGCTGGCGGAATTGCCCGGCCAGGCCAGGCTGCCGGGATGGCTGAAACCGTCCGTGACCGTGAGGCTGCGCGCCGAGGGTTGGAGGAACCGCTCGTCGCGGAGCGGGAAGTCGTCCCAGTCGAGTTCGTCGCGGTTGATGCTTCTGGCGTCCCGGGCGGCGCTGTTCGTGCCGAATTCCGCAAGGCCGAAGCGCGGGGCCGTCGGCTGTTCGGCGAGGACGAACCACCAGTTTCCGTTCCGTATCTGCGCCTCCGTCAGGTCGAAGCCGACGAGAACATAATCGGGGCGGAGATGGGCGATGAAGAGGATCGGCGCCTCGGCCTTCGCGACGAACACCGGCGGGACGTTGTCCGCTGCGTCCTGCGCCCGCAAGGCCGAGACGACGAGGTCGGGATAGCGGCGCACCAGCTCGCCGCGGACCACGAGCACGAGGCGGTCGCCGCCCGCCTCCGCCGTGCCGCCCATCGTGAAGTGACGGCCCAGCGGCTGGGGTGCGAAGCGGTGGATCTGCTCGGTCAGCTCGTCCTCGTCGGCGTCCCAGAACCGTTTGAAATAGGTTCCCCGCTGATCGGTCGGGTAGTCGCGCCAGAGCAGTTCGCGCCCCATCTCGTCAGAGAGGCCGATGAGGAAGGTTTCCGCGAAGGCGGCGTTGGCGGTGAGCAGGGTCACGAAGTCGCGGTTCGGGATTTCTCCGAGGCCGGGGATCAGCCAGTCGCGGTCGTAGTCGTCGAGGGCTTCGTACATCGGGCGTCTGAAGACCGGCGCCGCCATGATCGGGCGCAGTCCCTGAACGTCGAGCCAGGATGGCTGCATGAAGTCCGGGTGGGTCCGGATGCGGCCCTTGAAGGCGCTGAGAGCGGTTTGCGCCGGCTGGAGTTCGGCGAGAAGCGCGGTCCGGGTGACGGTGAGCGGGCCGAGGTCCGTCGACACCTTGGGCGGGGATGCGATGCCTGCGACAATGGCCTGCAGATCGCCGATGAGGGCTGCGGCGCCTGCGAGGGTGATCTGGCTGAGGTTGGCCGAGAGGTTCCGCGAGAGGGCGGTCTCGAAGCGGGTGACGGGCGTGTCAGGGGCGGGCGCCGGGGCGCCGCGACCGCCCAGCACGACCGGGGGCTGGCGATCGATGAGCACAGGGTCGATGCGCAGGTCGCGCACGACCCGCTCGTCGATGTGGGGCGTGGCGGTCACAGGCGGGCTGACGCGCAGCCCGCCGCGGATCGCGGCCGCGCCGAGGGCGTTGGGCAGGGCCGCGCCGAGGTCGCGCGCCGGGTCGATCCGGACGCCGCCCGCGCCGACAGGGTTGGGCGCCGCCACGACGGCCGCGCTGCGGAAATTCAGGGTCTGGATCGGGGCGGCTGCGTTGAAGCGGGTCAACGCCGCGGTCGCCGGTCCGCGCAGGGGTTCGGAGGCGCTGGCGAGCCCGGCGAGGATCGATGCCGCGGGGCCGGCCGAGACGGACTTGCCGGCGGGCGCGTCGCTGGGCAGCGTCCGTTCGACCTGGCGCAGCAGAATGCCGCCGAGGGCTGCACCTGCATCGACGCCCTGACGCGCCTCCCATCGGGTGTTGGACGCCGCGGCGAGCTGCGCGAAAGCCGTGCCTTTGGCCGCGAGCGGCGCGATGCGGAGCCGCAACGCGTTGCGCGCCCCGGCCTGGGGCACGGAAAGCACCTTGGCGATCTTGTCTTCGGGGAAGAAGGCGAGCCCCGCTTCGGAGAGGCCGGTGATCCCGTCCGGGTTGACATAGGTCTGGCGGTGATCGCGGAAGGCAGCGCCCTTGGTCACGAGCGACGGCACGGCTGCGTCACCGATCTGGCGGCGCATGATCGGGCCAGCGGCGCGGGTCTGGCGACGGAAGGCGGCGCTGAGGGACAGTTCCGCCACGCGGCTCGATTCCGCCGCGGCCCAGACGCTGCGCGGGCGCGCGCCGTCGCGGATGCGGCCATGGACGGTGCGGGTGATCTGGGCGAGGACGCCGAGCTCCAGCGGCTCGATATGGCGCTTGACGATGGAGGCGTTGAGCGTCTGGGCGAAGCCGGCCCAGACGAGGGCGGCGTTGGCCTCGCGGATGCCGGCGACCTGGGCCCATGCCGCCTGCATGAGCTTTTCCTGATCCTTCTGGACGACGCGCGTGCCGAGCCCTGCGACGATGCGATGGGTGGGCGTGGTGTTGAGCTGAAGGAACCAGTCCGCATCCGCGTCCTCGGTGGCGCCGGGGGCGTTGAGCGGCTGGGCGAACACCGCGCCGAGGCGCGCGGCGCCGCGCTGATATTTGGCGTAGAGCCGCGGGCCGACGCGGGGCAGGTCAGGCGTGCCGGTGTTGCCTTCGTCCACCCGGACGCGCAGGGCCTCGCGCTGTCGCGCGGGCCAGGGGTCGAGGGGGGCGTTTGCGGGAGCCTGCGCGGGGCTGTAGAGCGCGCATTCGAGGATCTGGACGGCGCCCGGCGCACCGGCCGGCAGCCCCGGGATATCGCCGCCGGGCTGGCTCATGTCGATCCGACGGCGACCTACGGACCAGGGCGCGGCGACGCCCCGGATTTTCTCGGCCAGCGAGCGGAAATCGCCGTCACCTGCGGTCGCGAATTCCCAACTGTCGTAGTAGGGCAGGACGATCTCGCCGTCGGCGTCGCTGCCGTCGGCTGCCCGGGTCCAGGCTGGGGCGAGGCTGCCACCGCCGATGCCGAGGCCGATCATCACGCCGCAATCGAAGGCGGGGACGAGAGCGGCGACGTAGGACGTGCCGTCCTCCAGGCGTCTCGGACAGAGGATGCGCGACAGGTTCGCCGGCGCATGGGCGGCGGAGAGACGGGACTGGACGCTGTCCGCTCCGCCGCCGCGCTGGATCAGCGCGCCGGTCCCGCCCCCCGCGCGTCCGGCGCCGACCACCTGGGCATGGGCGAAGCGCCAGTTTTCTTCGAGCGACTGGAGCTGGCCGCGCTTGGTCCAGATCCGGCCTGGCAGGTCGTTCGCAGGCGCATCGACCCGCGTCACCGCGCTTTCGCAGACGATGAGCGCAAGCCAGGGGTCGAGGCGGTCGCCGCGCGGCGCGCGCGGTGAGAACAGCCAGGGAAAGTCCGGCCGGTCGAACTCGACATGGGCGAGGAAGGTCTCCTCGAAGTTGCGCGATCCCGGGACCGGCTCGCGGCGAATGATCTGGCCCGCCGCATCGAAGCCTGTCGCGTCGCCGGGGCCGTAGAGCGTGAGTTCGCGGCTGACCGGCGCCGTTGCGCCGGACCCGTCCGACGCTGCGACCTCGAAGCTCACGCGCACCTTGGCGCGGGTCTCGGCGCCGGGCGGGTCGGCCGTGATCGCGGCGGCGAGGCCGTCGCGCACGAATGGCGCGAAGGCGTAGTCGCCGAG
Source organism: uncultured Rhodovulum sp. (assembly GCA_964438465.1). Taxonomy (GTDB): domain Bacteria; phylum Pseudomonadota; class Alphaproteobacteria; order Rhodobacterales; family Rhodobacteraceae; genus Amaricoccus. Next base: position 15,408 of record CAYTMB010000009.1, read on the forward strand.
CCGCACGTCCTCGGGCTTGAACGCCACTGCGGCGAAGGCAAGGGGATTCGCCACGAAGCTCGCGATCAGTTTCAGGCTGTCGGTCATCCGAGGAACCCCTTGGCGAGCGTTGTGAAGCGGCCGGCGGCGCCGCCTTCAGCCGCGACGAGGTTCGCGGCGACGCTGGCGGTGACGACCTCCGCCAGCCCGGCGGAGACCTCCAGCGTGTCGCGCCGCACGACCATCGTCCCCCCGCGCGGCTCAAGGAACGTCGGTTCCGTCACGACGGGGATCGGATCGTATGGATTCGCGCGCGCGCGCATCGCCTTGACGGATGCGTTTGCGCCGAGGGCCTTGGAGGCGATCTTGCTCATGTCCCAGATCGCCAGATCGAACGTGCCGAAACTTTCACCCGGGCAGACCGTATTCCAGCCGTAACCGGCGTGGACCGCGTCAGGGAAGGCTGCGCCGCGTGAAGCGGCCATCCCGAGCCCGGCCTGAAGCTCTTCGAATTCTGGCCGCGCCAGCACCTCCTGGTCGCTCAGATCGAGGAAATGGCCCGGTGAGAAGCGGTCGATCACCGGCCAGACGGCGCCGGCTTCCACGCCGCCGAGCGTCGGCGCGCGCAGGTTGATCCGCCGCGCGTCCACCGCCGCGGAGCCGACGCGGTCGATGTCGTATTCGAGCGGGATCTGGAGCTGTTTGATCTCCAGTTCGCCCAAGGGATGCGTCAGCCCGTCCGGCGCGGTCGCGGCGAGGCGCACGATCCGGTTCGCGCCCTCGGGAAGGCGCGGCGTCCAGGCCTCCGGCGCATTCAGGGCCAAGGCGGCCATCTCGACGGCATTGACCGTCGGCAACGGCGGCGGCGTCTTTTCGCCCCATTCGATCGGGCCGATGCCTACATCGACGTCCCACCACAGGATTTCGACGGTCGCCTTGCCTTCAAGATGGAACGGCTTGTCGCCCTTGAGCGTGCCGATGAACTTCACGCCGGCGATCGTGGCGCCGAAGGCCGAGACCTTGATGCCGACGTCGAGGCGCACCTCGAAATGGAAATGCGGCGCCCATGCGAAGATCGCGTCGATCTGGATCCAGGCCTCGGCCTTGGCCGGGCCGACCTTCGCGATCAGGTTCACCCGGCCGCCGAACTGCACGCTGTTCGAGGTTACGGCGAAATAGGCGACGGCGGACAGGCTGAGCCAGTTGAACGGCAGTTCGAAAATCAGGCCGACGCGAACCATCTCCCCCAGCATCTTGGGGTATTCGTAGCCCGGGAAGAACCCGCCAACCGAAAGCGCGAAGGCGCCTTCGCCCACCCACTGCACGTAGATGGCGATATCGCCCGTCAACGTGACCTTGAAGAGCTTGGACTTGCTGATCGAGACCTTGATGAAGAAGTAGTCTGGGGTGATCTCGCCCATCAGGTTGGCGTGGATGTCGACGAGCCGGCCCTCTTTGGGCAGTTCCGTTGATGGCACGCCGATCTGGAGCGCGCCGAGCAGGACGACCTTGGGGTCGGGCAGGCAGAGCACGATGCCGAGCCGCGCCTTGAGGAATCCCGCCTGCGAACCCCAGCCGATCTCGGCGATGGGACCGATGACGAAGCCGCCCTCCCGGAAGGGGAAAACCTTGCCCAGCGAATCGAGTATCTTGGGCGCCGCGGCCACCGGATCGGCCGGGAAGAGGAGTTGTCCCACGACGTCGTTCTTGAGGCCGTTGGCGAGTTCCAGGCTGTCGAGCGTGCGGTTGATCGCGAGGATGCCGCCGATGCCGTTGAGCGTGAAGCCGTAGCCGAGTTCGATCTTCGGCGAGAAGCGCACGCCGATGACGATGACGATGCTGAACTCCGGTTCGGTCCCGATCAGGCCGATTGCGGTGACGCCGATCTTGGCGATTTCGAGCTGGAATACGCCGCCGTATTCCTTCTTCGCCTCGACGTAGCGCAGATAGCCGCCGCCCTTGACCAGCCCGGTGTCGATCCGCATTCCGGCCCCCGAGGGGATCTTGGGCGTCACATCCGGGTCGGCGCCGTCGTTCCAGCGGATCGAGATCCCGCCGCCCTCGACCACGGCCGCGAATACGTCGCCGATCTTGCCGGCAACCGTGAAGACCACGTTGATCCGGTTGCGGTTTTCGACGTTGTCGTCCGCCGGCTGTTCGATGGCGAATTCGCGCAGCTCGACGCCGGGAAAGGCGAAGCGCATGGGCAGGACGAGGCGCTTGTCCTTGCCGGAGCCGAAGGTCAGCCCGTCCGTGGTGTCGAGGGTTATCGCCACCGGATCGCTGTCCGCAGTCGGCGGCTCGCCCGGCATGATCTTTTCCAGCATCTTGTCGGAGCGCAGCCCCGCCTTGATCTTGGTTCTGATCGCGAGGCCGATCTTTGGCTCGTCCTTGTACTGGAAGAAGCCTTCGAGCGATGCGCCGTCGAAGTTGAGCGGCTTGACGCCCGAGGAGCCGACAGCGACGAATTTCATCGTCAGCTTCTTCTCGGCGTAATCCCACTTCGTCAGCTCCTCCATCCGGGAGGCTGCGTTATCCTCGTCCAGCACGAATTTCGCGAGGCGGTCGAAGGCGTCCACCGCGTCGCCCCCGAGCCCGGAGAAAAGCTTCTTGATGGGGGCGTGGATGCCGTTGATCTCGGCTTTTATCGCCTCGACCTTCGCGGCCCGGTTGGCGACGTTCGCCTCCGTCTGCTCGGCGAGCGTCTCGGCGCAGATCGTGATCGCCTGATCGTAGGCGACGAGCAGCTTGCCGAGCGCCGTGAGGGCGCGCAGCACCTCGCCGGCGCCGAAGGGATCGTGGCCGAGTTCGCCGGCGATCTCGGTCACGGCGTCCTTGCCGTCCTTGATCTGTTTCTCGAGCTTCTCGACCAGATCCTCGATCAGCGGGCTCAAGGCGTCGATGTCTTCCTTGAGCTTCTTGAACGCCTGCTTGGTCGTGCCGGACGTGCCGTCGAACAGCGAGGCGACGAGCGCGCCGGAGCCCGAGAAGCTGTCGCCGACCAGTTCGCCGGCGCGGCTGTGCGCAAAGCCGACCACGCCTTTCCCGAAGGCGGAGACCACATCGTCTGCCATATCTACCTCATGGAGGGAGAAGGTCTATTCTGAGGAAAAGGTCAGCTTAATAGCATACTCGCTATGTCAGTAATTATAGGCTGCGAGTCGTGATTCTGTCAACTCGGTATAGTCGTTCGAGCTAAAGCCTTAAAAACTTCTGGAAATTCGGTTTGGGCCACCCTGCTGGAAGGCTGTCGACCAAGAAGGCTGCCGACCAACACGTCCGCTGCCGCCGGGGTCAACAGAGAGCAGCCCATCCGATCGGCGCCAAGCTACGTCGCGGGGTAGGTTCCATACAGCCGCGAGTTGGATTTCAGACTCCTTTCGTCGCGGGTATCGACGGGCTGGAGTTCATGCGCGGACCGGCGCGCGGCGGCAGAGGGTCGTGGGGCCGGCAACCCTATCTTGATTTCAGGCCTGAGCGCCGTGATGGGCGCCGCCGCGGCGAGGGTAGGACGATGGGCTGCGGGCGGCGCGCCACCGGCGCCGGGGCTCAGGCGACCGCGCGGGCGGCGCCGGGGATAGCCGCTACGAGACTGCGCGCGTAGTCGGTGCGGGGCGCGCGGAACACCTCGGCCGCGGTGCCGAACTCGACCAGGCGGCCGCGCTGCATTACCGCGACCTGATCGCAGATCTGGCTCGCGACCCGCAGGTCGTGGGTGATGAACAGCATCGCGATGCGGGTCTCGCGCTGGATCTCGTCGAGGAGCTCGAGGATCTGCGCCTGGATCGAGACGTCGAGCGCCGAGACCGCCTCGTCGGCGATCAGCAAAATGGGATCGAACATCAGCGCCCGGGCGATGCCGACGCGCTGGCGTTGGCCGCCGGAGAACTCGTGCGGATAGCGGTCGAAGGCGCTCGGCTGCAGGCCGACGCGGTCGAGCAGCCGCATCGCCCGGCGCCGCGCCTCGTCGGCCGGCGCGCCGCGGGCGACCGGGCCGACGGTCAGGATGCGGCCGATCGTGTGGCGCGGGTTCAGCGAGGCGAAGGGGTCCTGGAAGACCATCTGGATGTAGGGCCGCCGCGAGCGGAACTGCGCCTCGGGCATCGGCGCGACGTCCTCGCCGTCGAACAGGATGCGGCCCTCGTCGCTGTCGATCAGCTTCATCACCAGCCGCCCGAGGGTCGACTTGCCCGAGCCCGACTCGCCGACGACGCCGACCGTCTCGCCCTTGCGCAGGGTGAAGCTGACGCCGTCCACCGCGCGGACCTCGCGGGCCTTGCCGAAGAGGCCGCCGGCGACGCGGTAGGTCTTGGTGAGACCCTCGACCGAAAGCACGACGGGGGCGTCCTCGCGCGTCGGCCGCGCCGCGCCGTCGCGCATCTTCGGCACCGCGGCGAGCAGGCGGCGGGTGTAGGGCGCGGTCGGGCGGACCAGCACCTCCAACGCCGGGCCCTGCTCGACCAGGCGCCCCTTCTCCATGACGATGACATGGTCGGCGATGTCGGCGACCACGCCGAAATCGTGGGTGATGAACATCACCGCCATCTGCTTGCGCCGCTGCAGGCGGTGGATGAGGTCGAGGATCTGGGCCTGCGTCGTCACGTCGAGCGCGGTGGTCGGCTCGTCGGCGATTAGCACGTCCGGGTCGAGCGCCAGCGCCATCGCGATCATCACC
>CAYTMB010000010.1:0-4965 GCA_964438465.1 uncultured Rhodovulum sp.
ACGAACTGCGCCTCCAGCGTCTTCAGCTCGGTGGCGTCCGACAGCACGGCGAGCACCGAGGGCGCGCCGTCGAGGATGGTGCGGGTGAAGGCGACCTGCAGGAAGATGTCCGCCCCGTCCACCACGCCGCGCGCGACCTCCGACCGGCCGAGCGCGCGGCCGCGGGTGGTGTCGGCCAGCCGCTCGGCGATCGGGCGGCCGAGACCCTCGATCAGCTCGGCGATGTTGACGCCGGGCGCCGCCCGGGCGCCGAGCAGCTGGCGCGCGGCGGTGTTGGCGTAGGTCAGCCGGCCGCCGGTCTCCAGCCGCGCCAGCGCCACCGGCAGGTCCTCAAGGAAATGGTCGGGCACCAGCCCGGACACTTCGGCCACGTCGAGCGGGATCAGCAGCACGTCGCGCTGGCCCTTCTCCGCCGGCAGCACCAGCGCCCGCGCCGCCTGTCCGGAGCCGGCCAGGACATGCACGCCGTCGGGCCGCAGCGGCGGATCGGCCAGCAGCGCATCGACCGTGGCGGGCGGGGTCGGCGACAGCGCCAGCAGCGCGGCGTTGGACCGGCGGATCCGGCCCTCGCCGTCGATCCGCACCCAGGGCACGCCGGCGTCGGCCAGCCCGGGCGGGTCGTCCGGCGCGCCCGAGCGCTCGATCCGCCACAGCAGGCGGCGCCGCCCCTGCCGCAGCGCCACGATGCGCCGCCCCGGATCCGCGGCGGGCTCGGCGGCGACGCCGTTGGCGCGAACCTCGCGGGTCAGCCGGTACAGGCTCGCGCGCGGGTCCTCGGCCCAGGCCGCCAGCGGGTCGGGCCCGCCGCCCGTCGCCGCGGCGGCCGGATTCTGCGCGATCAGGCGGCCGTCGAGATCGGTGATGAACACCGGGTCCGGGCAGCTGGCGAAGTGGGCGATGCCGCTGCGCCGGGGGGCGCGACGACCCTCGCCGAGGCCTGCGCGCTGCGCGAGCAGATACCCCGCGAACACCGCCACCGCGGCGGCGACGCCGGCCGGCGCCGCGGTCGCCCCGCTCCAGGCCGCCGCCAGCCCGGCGCCCGCCAGCAATCCCCCGGCCGCAAGCGCGAACGGACCGGTGCGGACCTCGCCGGCCGTTGTCCTCGCCGTGTCGGGAGTGTCCTGCACCGTCCGCCTTCCCGTCGTCCGCCGCGCAGCCTAGGACAACTCCGGCACTTCAACCATAGGTAATGTTAAGAAGCGTTGAATGCGCGGACTGGTTGCGGTCTCGCGACGTCGCCCGAACCGCTGGCGGGCGCCCCGGACGGGGCCGCTACCGGGCCGCCGGCGCCCGGAACCGTGCGAAGAAGAAGCCGTCGCCGCCGTCGACCGGGCTCAGGCGGCGGGCCGCCTCGGCGCGCCAGTCCGGATGGCGCGCGGCGAAGGCCGCGGCCCGCGCCTCGTTCTCCTCGGCCAGCAGCGAGCAGGTGGCGTAGACCAGCCCGCCGCCCGGCCGCACATGCGCGGCGGCGGCGTCGAGGATCGCGTCCTGCAGCGGCGGAAACCCGGCGATCTCGGCCGGCGTGACCCGCCACTTGCCCTCGGGCTTGCGCCGCCAGGCCCCGGTGCCCGAACAGGGCGCATCGACCAGCACCAGGTCGCAGGCCGGCCCCAGCCGCGCCAGCCCCGCCGGATCGAGGATGCTCACCGCGGCGCCCGCCCGGCGCGCGCGCTCGGGCAGGTCGACCATCCGCCGCGGGTTGACGTCCCAGGCCAGCAGCCGCCCGCGCCCCTCCATCGCCGCGGCCAGCGCCAGCGTCTTGCCGCCGCCGCCGGCGCAGTAGTCGAGCACCGTCATCCCCGGCCGCGCCCCCGCCAGCGCGGCGACGAGCTGGCTCGACACGTCCTGCAGCTCGACCATGCCGCTGGTGTAGGCGCGGCTGGCCGCCACGGCGCGCGGGTTCTCGACCACCCGCAGCGCATTCGGCGCCAGCGGCTGCGGCGCCGCCCGCACGCCGTCGCGCGCCAGCACCACGATCGCGGCGTTGGGATTGGTCTTCAGCGTGTTCACCCGCAGGTCGACCGGCGCCCGCGACTGCATCGCGCCGAGCACCGCCTCGAAATCCGCCCCCAGCGCCGCGCGCAGCGGCGCATCGAGGAAATCGGGATAGTCGAGCCGCACCGGGTCGGGGGCCGGGACGGCCTCCGCGGCCAGCCGCGCCCGTTCGCCGGCGCTCAGCGGCGCCGGATCGTAGCCCTCGCCGGTGCAGAGCGCGTCGAGATCGACCCCGTCGCCGGCCGCCTGCGCCAGCACGATAGCCCGGCCGGACTCGGCCCCGCCGCGCCAGGCCAGCGACCGCCGTCGGCGCAGCCCGTCGAACACCAGGTCGCGCACCGCGGCGCGGTCCTTCGACCCGGCGAACCGGCTCGCGCGCGCCCAGCGGGTCAGCGCCCGCTCGGCGGGCTCGCCGGCGAGGACGGCGTCGAGCAGGTCGATGGCGGCGGAAAGGCGGGCGGCGGGGGTCATCGCGCAGGGATGTGCAGCCAAACGCCGCGCGGCGCAAGCGGCGGAACGATCCGCCCGCTGCGGCGTTTGTGAGGCGACGACCCCGGGTCGGACAACACGGAGACATCCCCATGCGCCTGCTTCAAGCCCTGACGCTCACTTCGCTGCTCGCCCTGCTCGCGGCCTGCAACACGATCGGAGGCATGGGCCAGGACCTCCAGACCGGCGGCGCGACGATCACCGACAGCGCCCGGGAGGCCGAACAGGGCATGTAGGCCCGCGGCGCCGCACAAAACCCCGACCGGACGAAAAACGCCGCCGGCGCGAGCCGGCGGCGAAAACATGTCCGGCGCCCCGGTCGGAGGTCAGGCGGCGACGCGACCGCCCAGAACCTCGTCGACCCGCTGCTGCGCGGCGACCTCGGCGATGCCGTCCACGGCCGCGACCTCGCGGGTCAGCCGCTCCAGCGCCGCTTCGTACAGCTGCCGCTCGGAATAGGACTGCTCGCGCTGGTCGTCGCTGCGGTGCAGGTCGCGCACCACCTCGGCGATCGAGATCAGGTCGCCCGAATTGATCTTCTGCTCGTATTCCTGCGCCCGGCGCGACCACATCGCCCGCTTCACCCGCGCCCGGCCCTTGAGCGTGTCCATCGCCTTGCCGACGATATCGGCGGACGACAGCGGCCGCATGCCCACGGCGCCGGCCTTGGCGATCGGCACGCGCAGGGTCATCTTGTCCTTCTCGAACGAGATCACGAACATCTCGAGTCGAATCCCGGCCACTTCCTGCTCGTCGATCGAGATGATTCGCCCGACGCCATGCGCCGGGTACACGACAAAGTCGTTCGGCCGAAAATCCGAGGTCTTCTTGCTCTTGCTCATCTTGCGCGTCGCTTCCTTCTGACCAGGGCCGGGTTTTACTGTCCGCACGGGTAAAATCAGCGCGTGCGCTGGATGACCAACGCTCACGCTCTTTACCATGCGGGGCAAGCAATCTCAGGCCAATTCAGTGGTCGGCCGTGTTCCCAGTCCATCCGTAACAATTCTGCATAGCACAAAAACATGGCAGGCGGAAGAAAAACCGCACCGCACCATCTTCACGCTTGCGCTGGCGGCGGCGTTCGGGCCGCCAATTCAACCGGAACCGGCGAAACCGCGCCGACCGCCCCGGCGCATTTCCGCCGCAATGCGGCGGATCAGCCGCCTTCGCCCGCCGCTTCGGAGAAGTACTTCATCTTGCCGGCTTCGCCGTCGCGCGCCTCCGCATCGGGCAGCGGATCGCGCTTGGTCACCAGCACCGGCCAGGCCTCGGAGTACTTTCGGTTGAACTCGACCCATTTCTCCATGTCCGGCTCGGTGTCCGGCCGGATCGCGTCGGCCGGGCATTCCGGTTCGCAGACGCCGCAATCGATGCATTCGTCCGGATGGATCACCAGCATGTTCTCGCCCTCGTAGAAACAATCCACGGGACAGACCTCGACGCAGTCGGTGTATTTGCAAGCGATGCAGTTTTCGGTCACCACATAGGTCACGGCGCAGCCCTCGGCCGGTTGATGGTTCCGCAAAGCCTGTCACACTTCACGCGCCGCTATGTATCAGCCCCGGACGGAGGTTCAAGGGGCGGGCGCGCGCCGCTCTCCGCTTCGGCCAGATCCTCGTACAGGCCGCGGGCCTCGACCGCCGGCCCGCGGCGCAGTCCGGTCGCGCGCACCCGCAGCACCCGGACCGTCTCGCCCTGCCGCAGCGTCACCCCGTCGCCGACCCGCAGCTGCGCCGCCGGCTTCAGCACGCGCACCGCGTTCACCCGCACCGCGCCGTCGGCGACCAGCCGCGCCGCCACCCCGCGCGTCTTGCACAGCCGCGCGTGCCACAGCCATTTGTCGAGCCGGATCGACGGGCCGGGCTGCACCTGGGCCCGGGTCAGCTGCGGGTCTTGAGCGCCATCAGCGCCGCGAACGGATTGTCGGGATCGATCGGCTTGTCCGCGCGCGCCGGACGCGGCGCCGGCTTTGGCGCATCGCCCGGCTTGCCCTTGGCGCCGCCGTAAGGCTTGCCCTTGCCGCCCTCGGGACCGTCGTGGCGGCGATGCGGCTTGCCGCGCGGCGGCCGGTCGTCGCGGGCCTTCTCGCCCTCGCGGGGCGCCTCGGCCTGGCGCGGGGCCTCGCCCTGCGGCCGCTCGCCGCCGCGGGGGCGCCGCGCCTCGCGCGCCGGCCGCTCCGGCCGCCGCCGGGGCGCGCGCGCGAAGGTGTAGAAGGTCTCCGTCTCCACCGGCGCTTCGGGCTCCGCCGCCGCGGCCTCCCCGGCCGGGCCTTCTTCGGTCGCGCTCGGGATCTCCGGCGCCGGATCGGCCGGCGGCAATTCCGGCTCGCCGGGCGTCTCGGCCGGAATCTCCGGCTCGGCGGGCGTCGCGTCGGGGATCTCCGGCAGATCCGGCGCCACGTCCGGGATCTCCGGCTCCGGCAGGTCCGGCATCACCGGCGACTCGGGCGTCTCCGGAACCTCGGGCGTCACCGGCTCCGGC
>CAYTMB010000010.1:5065-11315 GCA_964438465.1 uncultured Rhodovulum sp.
GGCTCCGCCGCCCGGCCCGCCGCGGCGCGCCGCTTCGGCCGCACGCCGGACGTGGCGACATAGCCCAGCCCCTGCATCAGCTTGGCGAACTGCTCCTGCGACAGCCCGGTGATCGACAGCATGTCCGCGCTCGCCTCGAACCCGCCCTGCGCGTCGAGGCCGCGGATCATGTCGGCCAGCCGCTCCAGCATGTCGATGCGAATCGCCCGCTCGCCCGCCAGCCGGTACCCGGCGCGGGGATAGTACCCCGCCGGAGCGCCCGGCGGCGCCGGCACCGTCACCAGCCCGGGCGGCGGCGCCGCGGGAAACTCCTCCAGCCCCTCCATCAGCGCCCACAGCACCAGCCGCAGCCGCGTCGGCGCCGGCTTCAGCATCAGCGGCTGGAACACCGTGTACTGGCCGAAGCGCACGCCATGCTTGCGCAGGCTCGCCCTTCCGTCCTGGTCCAGCCCCTTCACGTCATCGGCGATCTCGCCGCGCGGCAGCACGCCCAGCGCCTCGACCAGCCGGAACGCGATCCCCCGCGCCATCCCGGTCAGCGCCTCGTCGTCGCGCAGCGCGATCAGCGGCGCGAACTGCGCGGCGATCCGCCGGTCGAGCCAGTGCCCCAGCCGCCGCTTCACCTTCTCGGCGATCTCCGGCGCGGCGTCCTCGTCCACGAACGGCTGCACCTGCGGGCTCAGCGCGTCCGGCCCGGCCACCAGCTTGCCGACGGCGTATTCACCCCACATCAGCCCGCCCTGCTCGGTCACGTCGATCTCGGGGTCGGGCGCGTTGTAGAACTTGTCCGCGCGCAGGCTCAGCGCCGGCGCCAGCGCCGCCACCCCGGCCAGCCGCAGCGTCTTGGCCGCCTCGGCGTCGGCCGACGGATCGAGACGGAACCGGAAGCCCTCCAGCCGGCCGATGAACTGGTCCTCGACGGTGACCTCGCCCTTGTCGCTCACAGTCGCCACCAGGCTCTCCTTCTGCTTCAGCCGGCGCATCAAGACGGATGTGCGCCGGTCGACGAACCGCTGGGTCAGCTGCGCGTGCAACGCATCCGACAGCCGGTCTTCTACCGCACGGGTCTCGTCGCGCCAATGGTCTGCGTCGGCCACCCAGGCCCGGCGCTGCGCGACGTAGGTCCAGGTGCGGATATACGCCAGCCGCTTCGACAACGCGTCGATATCGCCTTCGGTCCGGTCGATCCGCTGAATTTGCCGGGCGAGCCAGTCCGTCGGCACCGATCCGCCGTCGTGCAGATAGCCGTACAGCCGCGCCCCGAGGCTCGCATGCTCGGCCGGCGAGACCTTGCGGAAGTCCGGGATCTGGCAGACGTCCCACAACAGCCGCACGTCCCGCGCGTCGCGCAGCCGTGACCGCACGTCCGGGATCTCCAGCAGCGCGCGCAGCGTGGCGAGATCATCCGCCTCCCGCGCCCGGACCAGATCCGGATGCGGGCTCGGCGCCTCGAGGCTGGCGATCAGCGCCTCGGGCGAGCCGAACTCCAGCCGGGTGTTGCGCCATTGCAGCCTGGCGAGCGGCGCGAACCGGTGGTTCTCGATGGCCTCGACCACCTCGGCATCCAGCGGGCTCGCCTCTCCGGTCACCCCGAACGTCCCGTCCGTGGTGTAGCGCCCGGCCCGCCCGGCGATCTGCGCCAGCTCGTTGGGCGCAAGATACCGCCGCCGCCGCCCGTCGAACTTCGACAGCCCCGCAAACGCCACATGAGTGATGTCGAGGTTCAGCCCCATCCCGATCGCATCCGTCGCGACCAGAAAGTCCACGTCGCCGTTCTGGTACAGCGCCACCTGCGCGTTGCGCGTCCGCGGGCTCAGCGCGCCCATCACCACCGCCGCGCCGCCCTTCTGCCGCCTGATCAGCTCGGCGATCGCATAGACGTCCTCGACCCCGAAGCCGACGATCGCGCTGCGCGGCGGCATCCGGCTGATCTTGCGCGGCCCGGTGTAGCTCAGCTGCGAGAACCGCTCGCGCCGCAGGAACCCCGTCCCCTGCGCGAGACTGGCGATGCGCCCGCGCATGGTGTCCGACCCCAGGAACAGCGTCTCCGACAGCCCGCGCGCGTTCAAGAGCCGGTCGGTGAACACATGCCCGCGGTCGGGATCGCCGCACAGCTGGATCTCGTCGACCGCGAGGAACTCCGGCAGCAGGTCGAGCGGCATCGCCTCGACCGTGCAGACCCAGTACGCCGCCCGCGCCGGCACGATCCGCTCCTCGCCGGTGATCAGCGCCACCACCGACGGCCCGCGCATCGCCACGATCCGGTCGTAGACCTCGCGCGCCAGCAGCCGCAGCGGCAGGCCGATCACGCCGGTGCGATGCGCCAGCATCCGCTCGATGGCGTAATGGGTCTTGCCGGTGTTGGTCGGGCCGAGCACGGCCGTGACCCTGGGGGCGCTCTCGAACGGCATGGCTGGTTTCTCCGCGAACTCCGGGAATCAGAGCTCGACCGCTCCCGTCTTTCGCTCGAGCCGCGCCAGACCCTCCTGCACGCTCGGGCGATTCGGATTGATGGCATGCGCGGCCTGCAACGCCCGCAACGCCAGCTCCGGCTCGTCCAGCTCCTCCATGATCGCGGCGAGCCCCTCCAGCGCCCCGAAATGCCGCGGGTTCAGCGCCAGCACATGCTCGATATCCGCCAGCGACAGCGAATACTCCCCGAGAAAATAGAACGCCGTCGCCCGCGCGTTCCAGCCTTCGGCGAACTCCGGCGCGTGATCGACCAGCGCGCTCAGATGCTCGACCGCCAGCCGATAGGCCTCGGCCTCGATGGCCTCGCGCGCCCGGCCCAGCAGCAGATCCATCGCCGGCGACCCCGACCGCGACCAGATCCGCACGATCTCGGCCTCGGTCCGCGACCAGTCCGGCCGATCCGGCTCGGCCAGCTGCGCCAGCAATTCGTCCAGCCGCGCGGCCTGTTCGGCCGATTGCGCCGCGCCGGGCCCGGCCCCCGCGACCCAGAGGCCCGCGATCGACACCAGTGACGCTACGGCGCCCGCGCGGAGACGCTTTTGAAATCCCGCCATGCTGCTTAGATTAGGCGCCCATACCGGAAAATCGAGGGGGCTCGCGCCCCGGATCGGAGAAAAGTCCATGAGCGCCATCGTCGACGCCGCCGTCGCGGCCCTGAACGCCAAGCTTGCAGGAGGCGGATTCGACGGATCGGTCAGGTTCGTCATCGAGGACGAGGGCGAGCTGCTGATCGACGAAGGCGGCGCGCGCGCCGGCGACGGCGAGGCCGATTGCGTGCTGACCGCCGACGCCGACACCTTCCGGGGCATGCTCGAGGGCGAGGTGAACCCGACCTCGGCCTTCATGAGCGGCCGGCTCAAGGTCGACGGCGACATGGGCCTCGCGATGAAGCTCGGCGCCCTGCTGGCATGATCGAAGCGGCCCCGTTCCACGCCGACGTCGCCGACGCGCCCGACGGCGCGCGGGCGTTCTGGCTCGACACCCAGGACGGCCTGCGGCTGCGCGCCGCGGTCTGGGGCGGCGGGACGCGGGGCACGGCGGTCGTCTTCCCCGGCCGGACCGAATACATCGAGAAATACGGCCGGGTGGCGCGCCGCCTGACCGAGCGCGGCCTGTCGGTGGCGGTGATCGACTGGCGCGGCCAGGGCCTGTCGGCGCGCAATCCGACCGCGCCGCATCTCGGCCATGTCGAGGACTTCCGCCACTACCAGCACGACGTCGCGGCGCTGCTCGCGCATCCCGAGGTCACGGCGCTGCCCGGCCCGCGCCACATGCTCGCGCATTCGATGGGGGCCTGCATCGGCCTGCGCACCCTGCTCGAAGGCGCGCATTTCTCCACCGCGATCTTCTCGGCGCCGATGTGGCACCTGCAGATGCGCGCGGCGACCCGCGAGCTCACCTCCAAGATGACCCGCCTCGCCGGGCTGCTCGGGCTCGGCCTGCGGCTGACGCCCGGCGCCAACGCCCGGCCGACCCCGCTCGCGGTCGCCTTCGAGTTGAACGCGCTGACCTCGGATCCCGAACATTTCGCCTGGTCGGTGCGCCAGATCACCGCCCATCCCGAGCTCGCGCTCGGCGGCCCCAACGTCCAGTGGACCCGCGCCGCGCTCGAGGAGATGGCGCGGCTCTACATCGCGCCGCTGCCGAGCCTGCCGGTGCTGACCTTCCTCGGCACCGGGGAGACCGTCGTGTCGTCGAGCATCATCCGCACCCAGGTCGGCCAGATGAAGGCGGGAACGCTGGTCACGCTGCCCGGCGCGCGCCACGAGATCTTCATGGAGACGCCCGCGATCCAGGCCGAGGTCTGGGCCGCCGTGGACGGTTTCCTCGACGCCGCGACCGGTCCCGGCGAGCGCATCGCGACGCTCGGCCGCTGATGCGATCCGGGGCGCATCGCGCCGCGCGGCCTTCCTTTCAAGAGAATGAACGCCGCCAGAATTATTATTCCATATCAAATACTTGATGCGAGTCGCACGCGTGCGACTCGCTCAAACCCCGCGCCACAGCGCATCGAGCGCCGGGTAGATCTCCGGCGACCCCGCCACCAGCGGCGCCCCGCGCCACAGGCCCTCGCCGGCGAGGAAATCGTTCGACACGCCGCCCGCCGCCTCGATCACCGCCAGCGCCCCGAGGCAGTCCCAGGAATTGATATGCGGCTCGACATAGCCGATCAGCCGGCCGCAGGCGACGTAGCACAGCGCCAGCGCGCCGGAGCCGTCGCGGTAGAACATGCCGCCCGCCGCCAGGATCCGCTCGAACGCCGGCAGGAACTCGGCCGGTCCCACCCGCGGCGAATAGCCGACCGCCAGCATCCCCTCCTGCACGCCGCGCGCCTTGCGCACGGCGATCGCCTCGCCGTTCAGCGTCGCCTTGCGCCCGATGGCGCCGGCGAACAGCTCGTCGCGCGCCGGGCTGTTGACGAAGCCCATGCGGACCCGGCCGCCCTCGACGAAGGCGATGGACACGCACCAGCTGGTCATGCCGTTGACGAAGGGCTGGGTGCCGTCGATCGGATCCACCACCCAGATGCCGCGCCCCGGCGCATAGGCGGTCCGCCCGCTTTCCTCGCCGAGGAACGCGTCCTCGGGAAACGCCGCCGCCAGCCGGCCGCGGATCATCCGCTCGACCTCGACATCGGCCTCGCTGGCCATGTCCTGCACGCCCTTCGAGGTGACCGTCAGCGTCCCCAGCCGCCGGAAATAGCCCAGCGCCAGCGCCCCGGCCTCGCGGATCAGCCCCAGCCCGAAATCGTAGCGCGCGGCGAAATCGGGCGCCGCCATCGCGCCGTCCTGCGGGCTCATGGCGCCCTCCACAGCCAGGCGGCGCCGCGCACGCCGCTCGAATCGCCGTGCGCGGACTTCAGGATCGGCGTGTGGAACACCGTCGAGAACGTGTAGCCCGCCAGCAGCGGCGGCAGCGCGTCGTACAGCTCCGGCACGTTCGACATCCCCCCGCCCATCACCAGCACGTCCGGATCGAGCGTGTTCACCACGATCGACAGCCCGCGCGCCACCCGGTCGACGTAGCGCCGCCACACCAGCCCCGCCAGCCGGTCGCCGCCGCGCGCCAGATCCATGATGTCGCGCGCCAGCATCTCGACGCCGGTGTGGCGGGCATAATCCGCCTCGAAGCCGCGCCCGGAGACCCAGGTCTCCATGCAGCCGTATTTGCCGCAGTAACACGGCGCCCCCGGCGATTCGGCGGCGGTCGGGAACGGCAACGGATTGTGCCCCCACTCGCCGCCGGAATTGTTCGGCCCGTGATGCGCGCGCCCGCCCACCGCGATGCCGGCGCCGGCGCCGCTGCCGAGGATCACCGCGAACACCACGTTGTGGCCCGCGCCGGCGCCGTCGACCGCCTCCGAAGCCGCAAAACAGTCGGCGTCGTTCTCGGCCCGGATCTCGCGGCCCAGCCCCGCGACCAGATCCCGCTCCACCGGTCGCCCGAGGATCCAGGTCGAGCTCGCGCCCTTGCCCAGCCGCGACTGCGGCTCCAGCGATCCCGGAATGCCGATCCCGACCGTGCCGGTCCGGCCGGTCTGCGCCTCCAGCCGCTCGACGAGGTCGCGGATCGCCGCGATGCAGCCGAAATAATCCTCGCGCGGCGTCGCGACGCGCAGCCGCGCCAGCTCCTCGCCGGTCTCCGTCAGCGCGACGGCTTCGATCTTCGTCCCGCCCCAGTCCACGCCGATCAGCATCGCCCGCCCCTCACCCGAATGTCGTCGCAACGGTTGCGCCGCAGGCTACGCCCGCGGTCCGCCGTCGTCCATACGCTCGCA
>CAYTMB010000010.1:11415-20030 GCA_964438465.1 uncultured Rhodovulum sp.
GCCGCCTCGATCACGCCCTGCGGCCCCTGCACGTCATAGGCGTAGAGCCCGGCCTCCACCACCAGGTCGATCTGCCCCAGCGCCACCAGCGCATAGGCGTAGCAGTCGAGCCCGTAGCGGGTCAGCCGCGCCCGGTCTCGCACCGCCTCGAAGCCGGCGCGCTCGGCCGGCGTCCCCACCTCGGGAAAGGTCGAATACAGCACCGCATCCTTCAGGCCGGCGCAGGGCCGCGTCGCCAGCGGCGTCTCGACGCCGCCGCGGCGCATCACGGCCCGCCCCAGCCCGCCCATGAACCGCTCACCGATATAGGGCTGGTCGATCACCCCCAGCACCGGCCCCTCGCCGGCGTCCAGCCCGATCAGGGTGCCCCAGCTGGTCGCCCCCGACAGGAACGCCCGCGTGCCGTCGATCGGATCGAGCACCCAGGTCAGCCCGGACACCCCCGGCGTCGGGCCGAACTCCTCGCCCAGCACCGCGTCCTCGGGCCGGACCCCGGCCAGATGCGCCCGCATCGCCGCCTCGGCGTCGCGGTCGGCCTGCGTCACCGGGTCGTACCCGGCGGCCGCCTTGTTGTCGGAGATCAGCCCGATGCTGCGAAACAGCGGCAACGAGCGCGCCGCGGCGATGTCCGCCAGCGCCTCGGCCGTCCGCCAGAGCCGGTCCGCCAGCTCCGGCGCAAAATCCGCACGATCCATGACCGCCTCCCCGCACCGCGGGATCAGTCCCGGATCGCACCGCGCGCGTCAAGCCTCAGGCTCGACGCGCGCGGCTCCCGCCGGAGGGGTCCACCCCTCGCGCGCCCCCTCAGGCGACGTCGCTCAGAACCCGCGCCAGGTCGAACAGCCGCCGGCGCTGCGCCTCGGGGATCGCATAATACGACCGCACCAGCTCCAGCGCCTCCTTGTCGGCCAGCAGGTCGCCGCGCTGGGCCTCCTGCGGGGTCGTCGCCGGCGAATCCACGTCCTTCGCCTCGCCCTCGAACCCTTCGAAGAAGAAGCTGATGCTCACGTCCAGCGCCCGCGCGATGTCCCACAGCCGCGACGCCGAAATCCGGTTCATCCCGGTCTCGTACTTCTGGATCTGCTGGAACTTGATGCCGACGATGTCGCCGAGCTGCTGCTGGGTCATGCCCACCATCCACCGGCGATGCCGCACGCGCTTGCCGACATGCACGTCCACGGGGTGTCTCACGATAGCATCTCCTTAACCGCAGGTTGTCTCTCGAGACATACCATGCACGATACATGCCAACCTGTCACGCCCTGCGCGACACCGGCGACTCGCGCTCAATCGTGGGTATTTCGCTCTTCCACAACGTTTCCGCTACACAACCAGCGGGAGAGCGATTCCCCAAGCCCCAAAGCGCAAATACAACCGCGCCGTGAATTGCAAAGCTCTTTGCAAAATGCGAAGGCCGCCCCGCTCAGGACGCTGCCTGCCGCGACTGCCGCTTGCGATCGTGCGGGTCGAGGAACCGCTTGCGCAGCCGGATGTTCCGCGGCGTGACCTCGACCAGCTCGTCGTCCTCGATATAGGCGATCGCCTGCTCCAGCGTCAGCCGCCAGGGCGTGGTCAGCACCACCGCCTCGTCCTTGCCGGCGGCGCGGATGTTGGTCAGCTTCTTGCCCTTCAGCGGATTCACCTCGAGATCGTTGTCCCGGTTGTGCTCGCCGAGGATCATCCCGGTGTAGACCTGCTCGCCCGAGCCGATGAAGAACCGCCCGCGGTCCTCGAGGTTGAAGATCGCATAGGGCACCGAGACGCCGTCCTCCATCGAGATCAGCACGCCGTTGCGCCGCCCCGGGATCGCCCCGCGGTAGGGCGCCCAGTCGTGGAACACCCGGTTCAGCACCCCGGTCCCCCGCGTGTCGGTCAGGAACTCGCCGTGATAGCCGATCAGCCCGCGCGAGGGCACATGCGCGACGATCCGGGTCTTGCCGCCGGCGCCGGTGCGCATCTCGGTCATCTCGCCCTTGCGCTGGGCGAGCTTCTCGACCACCACCCCGGCATAATCCTCGTCGACGTCGACCGTCACCTCCTCGATCGGCTCCAGCCGCTGGCCGCCCTCCTCGCGGAACAGCACCTGCGGCCGCGACACCGACAGCTCGAACCCCTCGCGGCGCATGTTCTCGATCAGCACGCCCATCTGCAGCTCGCCGCGGCCGGCGACCTCGAAGGCCTCGCCGCCCGGGGTATCGCTGACCTTGATCGCGACGTTGGTCTCGGCCTCCTTCATCAGCCGGTCTCGGATCACCCGGCTCTGGACCTTGTCGCCGTCCTTGCCGGCCAGCGGACTGTCGTTGATCCCGAAGGTCACCGAGATCGTCGGCGGATCGATCGGCTGCGCCGGGATCGCCTCGGACACCGCCAGATCGGCCAGCGTGTCCGCCACCGTCGCCTTGGTCATGCCCGCGAGGCTGACGATGTCCCCGGCCGAGGCCTCGTCCACCGGCGCGCGCGCCAGCCCGCGGAACGCCAGCACCTTCGACACCCGGAACCGCTCGATCTCGCGGCCTTCGCGGTCCATCGCCTTCACGGTCTGCCCGGTCTTCACCGACCCGCTCTCGATCCGCCCGGTCAGCAGCCGCCCGATGAACGGATCGGCGGCCAGCGTCGTCGCCAGCATCGAGAACGGCTCGGCCGTCCGCGCCACCTGCGCCGGCGCGGGCACATAATCGACCACCAGCTGATACAGCGCGTCGAGGTTCTTGCGCGGCCCGTCCATTTCCGCATCCGCCCAGCCGCTGCGGCCGGAGGCGTAGAGCACCGGGAAATCCAGCTGCGCCTCGGTGGCGTCGAGCGTCACGAACAGGTCGAACACCTCGTTCAGCGCCCGGTCCGGCTCGGCGTCGTGCTTGTCGACCTTGTTCAGCACCACGATCGGCCGCAGCCCCAGCCGCAGCGCCTTGGCGAGCACGAACTTGGTCTGCGGCATCGGCCCCTCGGCCGCGTCCACCAGCAGCACCACGCCGTCGACCATGCTCAGGATGCGCTCGACCTCGCCGCCGAAATCCGCGTGCCCGGGCGTGTCGACGATGTTGATCCGGTAGCCGCGCCACTCGACGCTGGTCGCCTTGGCGAGGATGGTGATGCCGCGCTCGCGCTCGAGGTCGTTCGAGTCCATCGCCCGCTCGACCGTCGCCTGGTTGTCGCGAAAGGTGCCCGACTGCTTGAGCAGCGCATCGACCAGCGTGGTCTTGCCATGATCGACGTGCGCGATGATCGCGATGTTGCGCAGTTCCATTCCGAATAATCCCTAGGTTGGGCGCGCCCACGCCCCCGCGGCGGGAGACAGTCCCGCACTTTCGCGCCCGCAATAGGGCCAGCCCCGCAGAAACGCAACAATGCCGCGGCGCCGCGGCGCGCTCACAGATACTTTCGCCGCATCCCGTTCTTGGCGGTGTCGAGCAGGACCGCCGCCAGCACCAGCGTCCCCTGGATCATCATCGTGTAATGCGGCGGCATCCCCATCACGTTGATCGCGGTCTGGATCGACGACAGCAGCAGCACCCCCGCGAACACCCCCGACAGCCGGCCGTAGCCGCCGCGCAGGCTCACCCCGCCGATCACCACCGCGGCGAAGGCCTGGAACAGCATCCCGATCCCGAGATTCGCCGTCGCCCCCGCCGTGCGCGAGGCGAGCAGCCAGCCGGCCAGCCCCGCCAGCAGTCCCGACAGCACGAAGGTCAGGATCACGTCGCGCGACACCCGGATCCCGGCCCGGCTGCTGGCGACGGCATTGCCGCCGATCATGAACAGATGCCGCCCGAACGGGGTTTTCCCCAGCACGAAGGCGACGACGGCGTAGACCGCGATCAGCACCCAGGCCAGCATCGGCACGCCCAGCACGCGCTGGATCGACACCGCGCGGATCGCGTCGGGCAGGCCGTAGACCGAGCGACCGCCCGACATCGCGACCACCAGCCCGCGCCCCCAGATATAGGCGGCCAGCGTCACGATGAAGGCGTTGATCTCGAAGCGCACCACCAGGACGCCGTTCAGCGCGCCCACCGCGGCCCCGACCCCGAGCGCCATCGCCAGCGACGCCGGCAGCGCCAGCCAGGCCGGCTCCAGCGCCAGCCCGCCGCCGGCGCCGCCGGTGCCGAAGGTCAGCGCCACGGTCATCGCCGCCAGCGCCATCACCGATTCGACCGACAGATCCATCTGCCCCGCGATCAGCGTCAGCGACAGCCCGACCGCGATGACCCCGACGAAGGTGGATTGCTCGAGGATGTTGAGGAAGATCCCGATCTGGAAGAACTTCGGGATCAGCAGGCAGAACCCGGTCAGCGCCACCAGCAGGATCAGCCAGACCAGATTGTCGAGCACGAAGGACAGCGCCCACCTGCGCCGCCCCAACGTGGCCGGAGCGGCGGGGGCCGGCCGAACTTCAGTCATGCGATCTCCATGCGACGGTCTCGAATGCTCTCCCGGATCGCATCAGCGGAGCGCCGCCCTGCGCTATCCGGCCGCCCGGAGCGCGCGAGCGCGGAGGGCGCCCGCTCATGTAAACCCGAAAGACCAACCTTACTCGACCGGCGTGATCGGATCGGTGGGCGGCGTGAGATTGCCCCAGAACTCCGGGCTGTCCACGTTCTCCTTGGTGATCGCGGCGCCCGGGACCTTGATGTTCGGCCCCCAGGCCTCGATGGTCAGCTCCGAGCTGTGGCCCGCGACGTCGTAGGTCCCCGCCGCGATCTCCTGCTTGTTCACCACCTTGTCCGCGAACATCGCCAGCGCCACGACCTGCGCGAACAGCGGCTGTTCGATCTCGACGTTGAGCCAGCCCTGCCGGATCAGATCCAGTCCCACCGGCGCGCCGTTCGACGACATCATCATGATCTCGCCCGGCGCCTTGCCCTGCGCCTCCAGCACGGCGGCGACCGCGACCGACAGATGCGCGGCGTGGTTGAAGATCAGGTCGATGTCGGGATTGGTCAGCAGCTGGTCCTGCGCGATGCTGCCGGCGTTCGAGGCCTCCCACTGCATCGCGGCGTTGGTGAGGATCGTCACCTCCGGATGACCCGCCATCACCTCCTCGAAACCCTGCTGGATCTCGAGCGTGTAGGGGTCGCCCGGGTCGCCGAGGATCTGCAGGACCTTGCCCGTCGCTGAACCGTGTTTCTCGGTGAGCAGCCGCACCGCCTCGGCCCCGGCGATCCGGCCGATCTCGACCGTGCCCGCCACCGAGGTCAGGTCGCTCGGCGTCGAGGTGATCTGCCGGTCGAAGATCATCACCGGGATGCCCGCCGCGCGCAGCTTCTCGATCCCCGGGGTGATCGAGTCGAAATCGACCGCGGCCAGCACCACCGCCGAGGGACCGAGGTTCAGCACGTCGTCGACCTGGTTCAGCTGCAGGTCGCTGCGGTTCTGCGCGTCGAGCGACACCACCTCGTAGCCGACCTCGCCCATGAAGTTGGTCATCGCGTCGATGGACACGGTCTGGAATTCGTCGAGCAGCGTCGGCACCAGATAATAGATCGTGCCCTTGGTCTGCGCCGCCGCGGCGCCGAGGGTGGCGACGGCGAGCGTCGCGGTCAGGAGCGCCGTGGCCCCGATGCGTCCGAGCAAAGTCATGCGTGTGTCACCTCTCCTGATTGATCCCTACCGCGGCCGAGCCGCTCGATGTCGCCGGTGATCAGCCGCACCACCTCGTCCGGGCTGGTGTCCTCGGTCCGCAGGTCGCCGACGACCGCGCCGCGGCGCATCACCACGATCCGGTCGGCGATCGAGAACGCCTGCGCCATGACATGGGTGATCAGCATCACCCCGATGCCCTGCGCGCGCACCCGCTCGACCGTCTGCAATCCGCGCCGGGTCTGCTCGACCCCGAGCGCCGCGAAGGGCTCGTCGAGCATCACGAACTTGCCGCCCCAGTGCACGAAGCGGTTCAGCTCGATCGCCTGCCGCTGCCCGCCCGACAGCCGCTCGACCAGCCCGCGCAGCGACGGGATCGACGTGCCGCCGGCGGCCAGCGCCTTCGCGGTCTCCGCCTCCATCTCGCGCTCGCGCAGGATCGGCACCCCGAGCACCTTGCGCGTCAGCTCCCGCCCCATGAAGAAGTTCGAGACCACGTCGAGATTGGTGCACAGCGACAGGTCCTGATAGACCGTCTCGATCCCGGCCGCCTTGGCGTCGGCCTGTGCTGCGAACTCCCGCTCGGCGCCGTCGAACACGATCCGCCCCGAGGTCGGCCGGATCTCGCCGGCGATGATCTTGACCAGCGTCGACTTGCCGGCGCCGTTGTCGCCGAGCAGCGCCACCACCTCGCCCGCCGCCACCGAAAACGTCACGCCCCGCAGCGCCTCGATGGCCCCGAAGCTCTTGCGCACGTCGATGAGCTGCAGCAGCGGAACGCCTGCCAAGCTGATGGTCTCCCGTGGTTCGCAGGGATCATGACAGGGAAAGATCCGCCCGTCACCAGTCGTTTCAAGAGCGTCGCGACCGGCGCCGACGCTCCGCTCCGCAACCGGCGCGAATCCCGCCGCGCCATCGGCCCGCAGCCTTCCCTCCCGCCGCTCCCCCGAATCGGCGGGAGGGAAGGCGCCGCTATCCCCCGCGCCCGGCCTAGCTTTCTTCGATGTGGCGTGTCAGCAGGCCCAGCAGCAGGCTGATCACCAGCGCCAGCCCGGCCGTCAGCACCGCGATCGGCCACAGGCCGAGCCCGCAGGACAGCCCGATGCCTCCCGCGACCCACATCACCGCGCCGCTGGTCAGCCCCTTCACCGAGCCGCCGCTCAGGAAGATCGTGCCCGCGGCGAGAAAGGCGACGCCCGCCGTGGTCGCCTCGATCAGCCGGATCGGGTCGAGCCGGATCGCGTCCGGCCCGTCGCCGTAGGCCACGACGATCTGCTGGGTCAGGATCGCATAGACCGCCGCCGCGAGGCCGATCAGCATATGCGTGCGCAGCCCCGCCGGATGCCCGCGCGCCTCGCGCTCGAGGCCCAGCGCCGCGCACAGCAGCGTGGCGCCCGCCAGCCGCGCCGCGACCACGCCGAGCGGCAGCTCCAGTCCCCCGAAGAACTCCCCGTAGATCATGGCTCCCCCTCCGGCGCCCCGCGCATCCCGCGAGAACGCCGCGCATGGGCCGAGGGTTCCGGCCGCCCTTGACCCCGCGGGCCGGCGCCTCCCACTACTGTCGTCGCAATTGCATGGCGGCGGACTGAGCGTCCTCTTGATCGACGACCGGGCTCGCAGCCGCCAGGAACGGGGAGGATACGGATGCGGGCGATGCAGGTGGTCGAACTCGGCGCGCCGCTGGAGCTGCGCGAGGCGCCGCGGCCGGAGCCGGGGCCGGGCGAGCTGCTGCTGCGGGTCCGCGCCTGCGGGCTGAACTTCGCCGACACGCTGATGGCCGCCGGCAGGTACCAGGAGAAGCCCGCCCTGCCGTTCGCGCCGGGCATGGAGGTCTGCGGCGCGGTCGCGGCGCTGGGTCCGGGCGCGGAGGGCTTCGCGGTCGGCGACCGGGTGGCCGGCTTCATCGGCGGCGGCGGGCTCGCCGACTACGCCGTGGCCCCGGCCGCGCGCTGCGTCGCGGCGCCCGTGGCGATGCCGGACCACGAGGTCGCGGCCTTCCTCGTCGCCTACGGCACTTCGGACGTGGCGCTGGGCCACCGCGCCGGGCTGCGGCCGGGCGAGACGCTGCTGGTCACCGGCGCCTCGGGCGGCGTCGGGCTGACCGCGGTCGAGCTCGGCAAGCTGATGGGCGCGCGGGTGATCGCAGTGGCGCGCGGGCCGGAGAAGCTGGCGGCGGCGCGGGCGGCGGGCGCGGACCACCTGATCGACGCCGGCGCCGACCTGCGCGCCGAGGTGAAGGCGCTGGGCGGCGCCGACGTGGTCTACGACACCGTCGGCGGCGCGACCTTCGACGCGGCGCTGCGGGCGAGCAATCCCGAGGGCCGGCTGCTGCCGATCGGCTTCGCCGGCGGGACGATCCCGCAGATCCCGGCGAACATCCTCCTGGTGAAGAACCTGACGGTGATCGGGGTCTACTGGGGGGCCTACGCCAGCCTGCGGCCCGCGGTGCTGACCGAGAGCTTCGCGCGGCTGTTCGGCTGGTACGCGGAGGGGAGGCTGAAGCCGCATGTCAGCCACGTCCTGCCGCTGGAGGCGGCGAACGCGGGGCTGGACCTGCTGCGCAGCCGCGCCTCGACCGGCAAGGTGGTGATCCGGCTGGCCGGATAGGCGTGCGCCGCGCACAGGCTGTGCACGCGTGCACAGCGGGTTATCTCATTGAGATCAAATGATAATTCTGATCTTGTCAACCTTTCCGTAACCTGCGCGACAGCGCCCGCCCGAGCCAGAACGCACCGATCCACCAAACCCTTGCAGGGCGCTTGTTCCGAGCGCCGCCCTCGGGCGCGTCCCGCCTTCGGACCGGGCGAGGCCCCGGTGGGACCTCGCCCGCTCGGTCGCCGGAAGCCCTTGGCGGAAGGCGAGGGGCGCCAAGCCGGACCGTCGGCTCGAAATCGGGCTGAGCCGCGATGGCCGCGATGCGTTCAGGCGGCTGATCGATGACGTCAGGGCTGACCGCGCCGATTTCGACGCCATCCTCGCCCAGGACGCGAACCGCTGGGGCCGGTTCCGGGACGCCGACGAAGGCGGCTACTGCGCGT
>CAYTMB010000011.1:0-19159 GCA_964438465.1 uncultured Rhodovulum sp.
TCAAGGACATCGTCGACATCGACGGCGTGCGCGGCAACGACCTGCTCGGCTACGGGCTCGTGGTCGGCCTCAACAACACCGGCGACTCCTTGCGCAACTCGCCCTTCACCGAGGACGCCATCGTCAACATCCTCGAGCGGCTCGGGGTCAACGTCACCGGCGAGCAGATCCGCGCGCGCAACGTCGCCGCAGTGCTGGTCACCGCCGCGCTGCCGGCCTTCGCCCGCGCCGGCTCCCAGATCGACGTCACCGTTTCGGCGATCGGCGACGCGAAGTCGCTGATGGGCGGCACGCTGGTGATGACGCCGCTCAACGCCGCCGACGGCCAGATCTACGCGGTGGCGCAGGGCTCGATCATCGCCGGCGGCATCGTCGCCGAGGGCATGGCGTCGAGCGTCACCCAGGGCGTGCCCACCGCCGGCACCATTCCCTCCGGCGCCCGGGTCGAGCGCGAGGTCGGCTTCGACTTCAGCCAGACCGCCGAGATGCGGCTGGCGCTGCGCAACCCCGACTTCACCACCGCCGCCCGCATCGAGAGCGCGATCAACCGCGCCGTGGGCGAGCGCATCGCCCGCGTACTCGACGCTGGCACCGTCCGGCTCGACCTCGCCGGCTTCGGCATCGACCGCCCGGCGCTGCTGATGGCGCAGATCGAGAACATCGAGATCCAGACCGCGACCCGCGCCCGCGTCGTCGTCGACCAGCGCACCGGCACCATCATCCTCGGCGAGGACGTGCGCATCAGCCGCGTCGCCGTCACCCAGGGCTCGATCACGCTGCGCGTCGAGGAGGAGCCGATGGTCAGCCAGCCGAACCCCTTCGCCGACGGCGAGACCGTGGTGGTGCCGCGCACCAACGCCTCGATCGAGGAGGACCAGGGCACGGGGCTGGCGCTGGTCGAGACCTCGGTCTCGCTGCCCGAGGTCATCGCCGGGCTGAACGCGCTCGGCGTCTCCGCCAACAGCATGATCGACATCCTGAAATCGATCAAGGCCGCCGGCGCGCTCCACGCCGAGTTCATCGTCCAGTAGGGCGGCGGCGAATAGAAGAGTAAACAAGTCAGGATTGACGCGCGCCCGGCCATCGGGCAGACTCCCGCCAAAGCCAGTCCGCTTCCGGGCCAGCCACCGCGAGCTCCGGAGACCCGACATGACCCCCGCACCCCAGCCGAGGCCGGCGAACGCCGCGCCGACCCACGGGCCGCAGCCCGGCGCCGCCCCGGTCGGGCGCGTGCTCGACCTGCGCCCGCTCGAACTCCAGATCGTGATCTACCTGCGGCTGTGGTGCACCGGACCGCGCGGCCAGGCCGAGGTCTGGCAGGATCTCGCCGCCCGGCTCGACGGGCCCGACGCCGCCGCGGCGCTGCGCGCGTTCGAGCGGTTCGTGCAGAGCCTGCTCGCCGCCGCGCGGCGGCCGCTGGTGCGCCATGCGGTGGATTGCCCCTGCCTCGGCGGCGACGAATCCGCCATCGTGCAGGCGATGGCGCTCGCCGCCGCCGGCGACCGCGAGGACGCCGCGATGATCCTGTCCTGGACGATGAGGCCCGGCGCGATCGACGATCTGGTGGCGCGGGCCGAGGACGCCGGCCTGCGCATCGCCGCCGGCAGCCTGCCGCCGCGCTGCTTTGGCCCCGCCGGCGCCCGCCCGCGCTGACGGCGCGGCGCGGGTCCGCTCCGGCGGGCTATTCCGCGCGACCCCCCCGTCTTGCCAGTCCAACCCCTGGCCCCTAGCCTGACCGCGAAGCGCCCGAAGCGGGCCGGATGGGGGAACGACGATGGCGCAGGATCTTCAGGGCAAACGGGTGCTCGTCACCGCCGCGGCCGCCGGCATCGGCCGCGCGATCGCCGAGGCCGCCGCCGCGGCCGGCGCCTCGGTGCTCGCGACCGACATCGACGACGCCGGCCTCGAGGCGCTGGCGGGGCAGGGGCTGCGCACCGCCCGCCTCGACGTCACCGACCCCGAGGCCGTCGCGGCGCTGCTCGGCCCCGAGCCTGCCTTCCGCGGCGTCGTCAACGCCGCCGGCTGGGTCCACCACGGCGATCTCGCCAACTGCCCGCCCGAGGCCTGGGACCGCTCCTTCGCCGTCAACGTGACCGGCATGTACCACGTCCTGCGCGCCACCGCGCCGCAGATGCTCGCGGCCGGCGGCGGCTCGATCGTCAACATCGCCTCGGTCGCCTCGTCGATGAAGGGCTTCGCCAACCGCCTCGGCTACGGCGCCTCCAAGGCCGCGGTGATCGGCCTGACCAAGGCCCTCGCCGTCGACCATCTCAAGCAGGGCCTGCGCGTCAACGCGATCTGCCCGGGCACCGTCGACAGCCCCTCGCTGCAGGCCCGGATGCGCGAACTCGGCGAGACGATGGGCGGCTACGAGGCCGCCCGCGCGATGTTCCTCGGCCGCCAGCCCTCGGGCCGCCTCGGCCAGCCCGAGGAGATCGCCGCCGTCGCGGTGTTCCTCCTCTCGGACGCGGCCAGCTTCGTCACCGGCCAGGCGCTGGTGATCGACGGCGGCATCATGGCCTGACCTAGCCCAGCCGCCCGAGGTCGCGCAGCACCAGCCCCACGGCGCCCAGCAGCGAGTCGGTCTCGGTGAACTTGCCGACCGCGATCCGGGTGCGCTGCGCCTCGGGCAGGCCGCGCGCCTTGATCAGCGTCTGGCGCTCGTAGGCCCGGCGCAGCGGCGCCAGCAGGATGTCGCCGGCCAGCGCCATCCGGCCGCCGATCAGGATCAGCGGCGGGTTGATCATCGTGCCGACCATCGCCAGCCCGCGCCCGGCGCGCGCGGCGGTGTCCTCGATCAGCCGCAGCGCTCCGGCGTCGCCGGCCTCGGCCATGCGGATCGCGTCGTCCATGTCGAGCGCGCGCCCCGCCACCCGCGACAGCTCCGCCAACGGCCGCCGGAAGCTCGCGCTCAGCTCGAGGCAGCCGCGGTTGCCGCAGCGGCACAATTCGCCCTCCGGATCGAGCGAGACATGCCCGAACTCGCCGCCGCCGCCGGCGACGCCGCGGATCACCCGGCCGCCGAGCACCACCGCGCCGCCGACGCCGAGGTCGATCTTGAACAGCACGAAGTCCGGCGCCCCGACCGCGGCGCCCCAGGTCATCTCGGCGATGGCCGCGCAATTGCTCTCGTTGTCGGCGAAGATCGGCCGCTCGAAGGCGGGCGCGAACACCGCCCGGATGTTCGCGCCCGCCCAGGTCGGCACGATGCTCGCGCGGTGCACGGTCCCGTCCGGGGCCACCGGCCCCGACACCGACACGCCGACGCCGATCAGCCCTTCCTCCGCCAGCCCGTTCGCGGCGTAGACCTGCGCCACCGCGGCCCGCGCCGCCGCGGCGGCGACGGCGGGGGAATAGTCGCGCCCGAGCGCGACAGTTCTTTCATCCATGAAAGAATGGGACACGTCCGCGACCATGACGCGGATGTCCTCGAGGCTCAGATGGAGCCCGACGCAGGTGCCGGCCTCCGGGTTCAGCGTCAGCGCCGCCGAGGGCCGCCCGACGCCGCGCGCCTCGGACCGTTCGCCCGGCGCTTCCACCACGATGCCCGATTTTCGCAGACCGGACAACGCCGTCGATACCGTGGATCGCGCCAATCCGGTGAGGGCCGCGATCTCGCCCGCCGACAGCGCGCCGCGCGCGCGCATGACCTGCACGATGCGCCCCTGCGTCGTGCCGGAGTCGCCGCCGGTCATCAGGTTCTTCAGCCGGTTCGGGCTCACCCGCAGCCCCTTTCCGCACGCCGCTTCCGAAGCGATTGACAATCGGGATATGTTCACCGTAGAAAAAAATCAACTCCTCTTGAGAAGGGGTGACCCCGGGTCTCGCGCCCGGTCGATAACATCGGGCGCCGCGCGCGCCCGCACCGGGAGGAAGACCATGCGGATGACAAAGGCGGCTCTGGCCGTGTCCCTGGGCGCATCGCTGCTCGCGACGGCGGCCGCGGCCGAACCCAAGGTGCTGATGCTGCACCAGTGGGCGACCGGCGCCGACGCCGCCGCCATCGCCAAGCTCGGCGAGATGTTCACCGCCGCGGGCGGGGCCTGGGAGCAGACGGCCGTCGCCGGCCACACCGCCAACACGCTCGCGAAGCTGCGCGCCGACGTGCTCTCGGGCAACGCCCCCTCCGCGGTCCAGCTCAAGGGCCCCGAGATCGCCGAGTGGAACGCCACCGGCAAGACCGCCAACCTCGACGAACTCGCCGCCGCCGAGGGCTGGGAGGCCGTCGTCGCCCCCGAGCTGATCGAGGTGATGAAGCCCGAAGGCGCCTGGGTCGCCGCCCCGATGAACATCCACCGGATCAACTGGCTGTTCGCCTCGCCCCCGGCGATGGCCGAGGCCGGCGTCGCCGACGTGCCCAAGACCTGGGAGGAGTTCAACGCCGCCTGCGAGAAGGCCATCGCCGCCGGCAAGATCTGCCTCGCGCATATGAGCGCCGACTGGACCGACGCCACCACCTTCGAGAATGTGGTCTACGGCCAGGACATCGACCTCTACCGCGCCGCCTTCGTCGAGGGCGACCCCGAGGCGCTGCGCTCCGAGGGCATGGTCAAGGCCTTCGAGCAGTTCCGGCTGATGGTGTCGAAATACATGGACCCGGCCATCGCCGGGCGCGACTTCGACACCACCCTCGGCATGCTGGCGAAGGGCGAGGCGCTGTTCTTCATCATGGGCGACTGGTCGGTCGGCACCTTCAACGCCGGCGGCTTCACCTACGGCGAGGAATATGTCTGCCAGCAGGCCCCGACCGACTGGGCCGCCCCGGGCTTCATCCTCAACTCCGACTCGGTGGTGTTCTTCGAGCAGACCGCTCCGGACAACATCGAAGGCCAGGCGCTGCTCGCCAGCCTGATCCTGTCGCCGGAGTTCCAGGTGGTGTTCAACCAGGCCAAGGGCTCGATCCCGGCGCGGATGGACGTCGACCTCTCCGAGGGCTTCAACCCCTGCCAGGAGATCGCCCAGACCGACCTCGCCGCCTCGATCGAGGCCGGCACGCTGGTGCGCTCGATGGCGCACAACATGACGGTGCTGCAGAAATACCGCGGCGCGATGATGGACATCATCACCGAGTTCGTGAACTCGGACATGTCGCCCGAGGAGGCCGCCAACCTGATGGCCGACGAGGTCGAGGCGCAGATGTGACATCGGACCCGGCCGGGCGCGCCCGCGCGTCCGGCCGAGGCCCGGCCAGGCCATGAGCACGACCGACACATCGCCGCCGAACCGGCGCCGCTTCTGGAACTGGGTCCCGATCCTGGTCCTCGCGCCGTCCTTCGCGGCCAGCTTCGTCTATGTCGTCGTCTTCACGCTCTGGACCCTGTACATCTCGCTGTCGGACTCGACCCTGCTGCCGACCTACGGTTTCGTCGGCCTCGACAACTACGCGGCGCTCTGGGCGAACCGGCGCTGGAACATCGCCTACACCAACCTGTTCGTCTTCAGCGGGCTCTACGTCGTCGGCGCGATGGCGGTGGGCCTGACGCTCGCGATCCTGATCGACCAGCGCATCCGCGCCGAGGCGGCCTGGCGCACGATCTTCCTCTATCCGCTCGCGGTCTCCTTCGTCGTCACCGGCACGGTCTGGTCCTGGCTTTACAGCCCCACCGCCGGCATCGAGTTCCTGGTGCGCGGCCTCGGCTGGGACAGCTTCTCCTTCGCGCTGACCACCAACCGCGACTACGCGATCTACGCCGTGGTGCTCACCGGCATCTGGCAGTCCTCCGGCTTCGCGATGGCGCTGCTGCTCGCCGGGCTGCGCTCGGTCGACGGCGATCTGGTCAAGGCGGCGCAGATCGACGGGGCGGGGGTGTTCCGCATCTACCGCAAGGTGGTGCTGCCGAGCATCGCGCCGATCTTCATCGCCGTCGCCGTGGTCCTGCTGCAGTTCGCCATCAAGACCTTCGACCTCGTGGTGGCGCTGACCGGCGGCGGCCCCGGCATCGCCACCACCTTCCCGGCGATCTTCGTCTATGACCTGATGTTCCAGCGCGGCCAGATCGGCGTCGGCGCCGCCGCGGCGATCATGATGCTGCTCGCCCTCGCCGTGGTGCTGGTGCCCTATGCGCTGTTCCTGCTCTGGCGCCGCAACCGGGAGGCCGGGCATGGCTGACGCGATCCTCGACGCCGACCGCGACCCCGAAGCCGGCGCGGCGCGCCGCCGGCGCGCGCTGACGCTCGTCGCGATCTACGGCCTCCTGGCGCTGTTCGCCTTCGTCTATCTCGTGCCGCTGTTCGTGGTGGTCTTCAACTCGTTCCGGTCGCTGCCCGAGATCCTGCAGAACGGCCTGATCGCCTTTCCGCGCAGCTTCGACCTCTCAGCCTGGCCGAACGCCTGGTCGAGCTACTGCATCAACGGTCTCTGCGAGGGCATGAAGCAGAACTTCTACAACTCGCTGTGGATGGCGATCCCGGCGACGATCCTCTCGACCATGCTCGGCGCGATCAACGGCTACATCCTGTCGAAATGGCGCTTCCCGGGCTCCGAGGTGATCTTCACCATCATGCTGTTCGGGGTGTTCATGCCCGGCCAGGTCGCGCTGATGCCCTGGGCCTACATCCTCGGCGCGACGGGCCTGTCGAACTCCACCGCCGGGCTGGTGATGATCCACACCGTGCAGGGCATCTCCTTCACCACGCTGTTCTGCCGCAACTACTACGTCAACATCCCCGACGACCTGATCAAGGCGGCGCGGATCGACGGCGCCGGCTTCTGGCGGATCTTCCGCAGGATCATCCTGCCCTTGTCGCCGCCGATCCTGATCGTCACGGTGATCTGGCAGTTCACCGGCATCTGGAACGAGTTCCTGTTCGGCGTGGTGTTCACCTCGGGCAAGGCGCAGCCGATCACCGCCGCGCTGGTGGCGCTCGCCTCCGACGAGACCAACGTGCGCAACTACGACGTGATGAGCGCCGGCGTGCTGATCGGCGCGCTGCCGCCGCTGCTGATCTACTTCTTCGGCGGCAAGTACTTCGTGCGCGGCCTGACCCAGGGCGCGGTGAAATGATCCGTCCCGCCCGCACGCCTCCGCCCGCCGCCGCCGGCCTTGCGGCCGCCGCCGCCGGCCGGACCGGGGCGCCGCGTCGGCCGCGCGCCGGTTGCGCCGCCGCGCTCGCGGCGCGCTTCGACGTCGCGCGCGTGGCGCCGGGGCCGGGCCCGGCCGCGGGAGGATGCCCGCAACGTCCCGGTTTCATTCAGGTTAGCTTACCTGGAGAGCAGTCGCGTGCGCGAACGCGCGCACGCAACTCAAAAGACTCGCGCGCATCTGCGCGCTCCTTGTGGGCGGCAAAGGCCGCCCGCGCGGCGCCAGCCGCGCCCCGGACCGGAGCACCATCCTCATGGCGACCCTGAGCCTGCGCGGCATCCGCAAGTCCTACGGCGCCGTCGAGGTGCTGAAGGGCGTGGACATCGAGGTCGAGGACGGCGAGTTCGTCGCCCTCGTCGGCCCCTCCGGCTGCGGCAAGTCCACGCTGCTCGCGATGATCGCCGGCCTCGAGACCGTCACCCGCGGCGAGATCCGCATCGGCGGCCGCCTCGTCAATTCGGTCCAGCCCAAGGACCGCGACATCGCCATGGTGTTCCAGTCCTATGCGCTCTACCCGACGATGACCGTGCGCGAGAACATCACCTTCGGCATGGAATCCCGCAACGTGCCGAAGCCCGACCAGGACGCCGCCGTCGCCCGCGTCGCCGCCCTCCTGCAGATCGAGCCGCTGCTGCGCCGCAAGCCCGGCCAGCTCTCCGGCGGCCAGCGCCAGCGCGTCGCCATGGGCCGGGCGCTGGTGCGCGACCCCTCGCTGTTCCTGTTCGACGAGCCGCTCTCGAACCTCGACGCCAAGCTGCGCGTCGACATGCGCACCGAGATCAAGAAGCTGCACCACCGCATCGGCAAGACCACGGTCTACGTCACCCACGACCAGGTCGAGGCGATGACGCTGGCCGCCCGGATCGCCGTCATGCACAAGGGCGAGCTGCAGCAATACGACGAGCCGCAGGCGATCTACCGCCGCCCCGCGAACCTGTTCGTCGCCGGTTTCATGGGCTCGCCGGCGATGAACTTCATCCCCGCCGAAACCGTCCGCGCCGACGGCGGCTCCGCCGTCGCTGTGGCGATGGGCGCCGAAACCGCGATCCTGCCGCTGCACGGCGAGGACGCCGGGATCGCGCCCGGCCGCAAGGTCATCCTCGGCGTCCGCCCCGAGCATCTGTTCCGCCACCACGGCGGCGACGCCCGCTCCGCCAAGGCCGGGATCGCCCGGGTGAGCGCGCCGGTCGAGGTGGTCGAGCCGACCGGCGCCGAGACCCATGCCGTCATGCGCTTCGGCGCGCTCGAGGTGGTCGGCCGCTTCGACCCCGACAGCGCCCCGCACATGGGCGAGACCATCGAGCTCGGCGTCGACATGGCCAACGCCTGCCTGTTCGACCCCGCCACCGAACGCCGGATCTGAGTACCCCGCCATGACCTTCGCCAGCTATCCGAGCCTGTCCGCGCGCGCGGTCCTGATCACCGGCGGCGCCAGCGGCATCGGCGCCGACCTCGTGCGCGCCTTCGCCGGACAGGGCGCCCGCGTCGCCTTCGTCGACATCGCCGAGGCCGAAGGCGGCGCCCTCGTCGAGGATCTCGCCGGGGCCGAGCACCGCCCGGTGTTCCTGCCCTGCGACATCACCGACATCGCCGCCCTGCGCGCCGCCATCGTCGTCGCCCGCGCCGCGATCGGCCGGATCGGCGTGCTGGTCAACAACGCCGCCAACGACGCCCGCCACCCGGTCGCGCCCTACGAGCCCGAGGACTGGGACCTCGCCCAGGACATCAACCTGCGCCCGCATTTCTTCACCGCCCAGGCCGTCCACGCCGATATGAAGTCGCTCGGCGGCGGCTCGATCATCAACTTCTCCTCGATCGCCTGGCGCTTCGGCGGCGATGGCATGATCGCCTACGCCACCGCCAAGGCCGCCGTGGTCGGCCTCACCCGCGCGCTCGCCCGCGCCTTCGGCCCCGACAACATCCGCGTCAACGCCATCGAGCCCGGCGCGGTGATGACCGAAAAGCAGCGCCGGCTCTGGTATCCCAGCGAAGCCTCGGTCGCCGAGATGGTCGCCCGCCAGCCGATCCCGCGCCTGCTGCTCGGCGACGAGATCGCCCGCGCCGCGCTGTTCCTCGCCGCCGACGACAGCCGGATGATCACCAAGCAGTCGATCGCCGTCGACGCCGGCATCCGTTGAAGGAGACCGCCATGCGCGTCGGACTGAACCCCTACGGCCTGACCTGGACCCTCGGCCTGCAGGGCCGCGGCACGCCTCGCGCCAACCCCAACGGCGGCGGCCTCGACGGCTTCCTCGCCATCGCCGAGGAACTCGGCGCCCAGGTGCT
Organism: uncultured Rhodovulum sp.; assembly: GCA_964438465.1. Classification (GTDB taxonomy): domain Bacteria; phylum Pseudomonadota; class Alphaproteobacteria; order Rhodobacterales; family Rhodobacteraceae; genus Amaricoccus. Next base: position 9,369 of record CAYTMB010000011.1, read on the forward strand.
CGAGATCTTCGACCCCTGGCTGCAGGCGATGGACGACGCCGCCATCCGCGCCCTGCGCGACCGCCTCGCGGAGCGCGGCATGACCCCGGTGGTCAGCGCCGGCCTCAACATGATGGGCCCGATGGAGGCCGCCTTCCGCTCCGCCCGCCTGCTCGGCGCCACGACCATCCGCCTCGGCCTCAGCCCGGTGCTCTGCGGCGACCGCAACGCCCTCGGCGACAGATGGCCGCCGCTGGTCGAGAGCATCACGGCCGCCCTCGCCAAATGGGGCCCCCGCGCCGCCGACGAAGGCTTCACGCTCGGCATCGAGAACCACCAGGACTTCACCTCCGCCGAGCTGGCCGCCTTCTGCGAGGCGAACCGCGGGGTGGGGATCACCTTCGACATGGGCAACACCTTCCCGGTCGCCGAGGCCCCGCTCGACTTCACCCGCACCATCGCGCCGCACGTCGTCCACCTGCATCTCAAGGACTACCGCGTCCAGTTCACCCCGGAGGGCTACAAGCTGATCCGCTGCGCCATCGGCGACGGCTGCGTGCCCCACGCCGGGATGATCGCGCTGATCCACGCCGCCGGCGCGACCCCGACCGCCGTGCTGGAGCCCGCGGCGCTCGAAGCCCGCCACGTCCGGCTGTTCACCCCCGAATGGTGGACCGGCTACGCCCCGAAATCCGCGCCTGCGCTCGCCGCCTGCCTGCTTGCGGCGCAGGTCAACCGCCTGCCCGAGGACGCTGACGCGCGCACCCCGTGGGAGCGCGGCGCCGACGCCGAGCTCGGCGCCTACGAACTCGACATGATCCGCCGCAGCGCCGAAAACATGCGCCGCGCCGGGATCATGCCCGCACTTCGCCAATAGCTTTCCGAGGGGACAGGAATGGACAAGGAACTCAGCGGCAAGACCGCTTTCGTCACCGGCTCGGGCCGCGGCCTCGGCCGTTACATGGCCGAGCGCCTCGCCGAGCTCGGGGCCGACGTGGCGATCCACGACGTCGACCGGACCGGCCCGGCCAAATACGGCGAATTCAAGGATCTTGACGAGGTCGCCGAGCGCATCCGCCGCCACGGCGGCAAGGTCGCCGCCGTCACCGGCAACATCGGCGACCGCGAGGCGGTGGCGAAGATGAAATCCGACATCGACGCCGCGCTCGGCGAGGTCCACATCCTCGTCAACTGCGCCGGCGGCGACATCGGCGCCGCGGGCGGCAAGCCGAACCCGAACGACGCGCTCAACGTCAGCTTCGAGGACATCAAGGTCCTCACCGACAACAACCTGATCGGCACCATGCTGGTCTGCCAGGCCTTCGTGCCGGCGATGGTCGCGCGCGGGACCGGCTCGGTCGTCAACATCGCCTCGGCCGCCGCCCATATGGGCTGCTCGCCTGAGGTGGTCTATTCCACGCTGAAGGCCGCGGTGGTCCATTACACCCGCTGCCTCGCCAAGGAGCTCATCGAGAAGGGCGTGCGCATCAACGCCGTCAGCCCCGGCCCGACCAAGACCGCGCGCTTCCAGGCGACCCGCGTCGTCGATCCCGACCGGATGGTCAGCGACAAGGTCTCGCTCAACCGCTACGCCGAACCCGAGGAGATCGCCGACGCCGTCGCCTTCCTCGCCGGCCCGCGCGCCAGGTTCATCAACGGCCAGGTGATCCGCGTCGACGGCGGCATCACCCTGTTCCCGGGCTGAAGGACATGCAGCTCTTCGACCTCACCGGCCGCATCGCGCTGGTCACCGGCTCGTCCAGGGGCCTCGGCGCCGCCATCGCCCGCGGCCTCGCCGAAGCCGGCGCGACCGTCGTGCTCAACGGCCGCGACGAAGGCGCGCTCGAACGCGCCCGGGCGGCCTTCGTCGCCGACGGCCTGACCGCCCACATCTCGGTCTTCGACGTCACCGACCCGGACGCCGTCGCCGCCGCCATCGACCGCATCGAGGCCGGCGTCGGCCCGATCGGCATCCTCGTCAACAACGCCGGCGTCCAGCACCGCGCGCCGCTCGACCAGTTCCCGGTCGCGGAATGGCGCCGGGTGATGACGACCAACCTCGACAGCGTGTTCTACGTCGCCCAGGCGGTGGCGCGGAAGATGATCCCGCGCCGCCGCGGCAAGATCATCAACATCGCCTCGGTGATGTCCGAGATCGCGCGCCAGACCGTCGCGCCCTACACGGCCTCCAAGGGCGCGGTGAAGATGCTGACCAAGGGCATGGCGGTCGACTGGGCGCGCCACGACATCCAGGTCAACGCCATCGGGCCGGGCTTCTTCGCCACCGAGATGAACACCGCCCTCGTCGAGGACCCGGCCTTCACCACCTGGCTCGAGGCCCGCACCCCGGCCCGCCGCTGGGGCGACCCGAAGGAGCTGGTCGGCGCCGCGATCTTCCTCGCCTCGGACGCCTCGAGCTTCGTCAACGGCCACGTCCTCTACGTCGACGGCGGCATCACCTCGGCGGTCTGAGAGCGGTTTCCGGCCGGCGTCGTCGGCCTTGCGGCCGTCACGCCGGCCCGACCCAGCGCCGCGCAGGCGTTCCGCTTGTTGCTCAGGTGCGCTCGCGGCGCGCTCAACCGTCGCGCCTGTGGCGCCGGGACGACGCGCCGGCCGTCGCGTCGGACGGAGAGGTCGGGCAGGGGGTTGATTCCCCCCGGGTCGGCCAGCCATATGACGCGGCCACAGGAGACCGCCATGACCGCCTTGCCCGCCACCATCGACGCGACCCAGGCGCTGCTCGGCGGGGCGGGCTATGTCGCCGGCCGCGGCCTCTCGACCGTGGTGTTCCTCGCGCTCAAGCTCGGCCGCCCGCTGTTCCTCGAGGGCGAGGCCGGCGTCGGCAAGACCGAGATCGCCAAGGCGCTGGCCGAGGCGCTCGGCCGCCGCCTGATCCGCCTGCAATGCTACGAGGGTCTCGACAGCGCCTCCGCCGTCTACGAATGGAACTTCCCCGCGCAGATGGTGGCGATCCGCACCGCCGAGGCCGTCGGCGCCGCCGACCGCAAGGCGCTGACCGCGGAGCTGTTTTCCGAGGACTTCCTGATCCGCCGGCCGCTGCTCGAGGCGATGTCGCCGCAGCAGGGCGGCGCGCCGGTGCTCTTGATCGACGAGCTCGACCGCACCGACGAGCCGTTCGAGGCCTTCCTGCTCGAAGCCCTCTCCGATTTCCAGGTCACCATCCCCGAGCTCGGCGCCATCAAGGCCGCCGAGATCCCCATCGTCATCCTCACCTCCAATCGCACCCGCGAGGTCCACGACGCGCTGAAGCGCCGCTGCCTCTACCACTGGGTCGACTACCCCGACTTCGACCGCGAATACGCCATCCTGCGCGCCCGCGCCCCCGAGGCCGCCGAGGCGCTGTCGCGCGAGGTGGTCGCCTTCGTCCAGCGCCTGCGCGCCGAGGATCTGTTCAAGAAGCCCGGCGTCGCCGAGACCATCGACTGGGCGAAATGCCTCGTCGCGCTCGACGCCGTGGCGCTCTCGCCGCAGGTGATCGCCGACACCCTCGGCGCGCTGCTGAAATACCAGGACGACATCGCCAAGCTGCAGGGCTCCGAGGCCAAGCGCATCCTCGACCAGGCCCGCGCCGCGCTCGGCCCGGTCTGAGGCCGCCGGCGCATGGCCCGGGCCGAACCTCCGAGCCCCGAAACCATGCATATGTGCCGCGCATGGATCCTGCATGGGCTGTGCATGGACTTTCCCCTGCCGGTTCAGCGGCTTCACGGCGTTCGGTGATGGTTCGCCCGATCGGCCTCCCCGATATGCGCGACGGCAAGCTCGCCGCCAACATCACCCATTTCGCCCGCGCCCTGCGCAAGGCCGGGCTGCCGGTCGGGACCGGTCGGGTGATCGACGCCGTCCGCGCCGTCGAGGTCGCCGGCTTCACTGACAAGTTCGATTTCTACTACACGCTGGAGGCCTGCTTCGTGTCGCGCCCCGAGCATCGCACGGTGTTCGCCCAGGTGTTCCGGCTCTACTGGCGCGACCCGGCGTTCATGGAGCAGATGATGAGCCTGCTCGCGCCGATGGTCCGCGGCGTGAACGCGCCGCCGGCCCCGGGCGCCGCCGAGCGCCGCGCCGCCGAGGCCCTGCTCGACGGCGCAGAGGCCCCGCCGCCGCCCCGCGAGGACGAGGGGCGGGAGATCGAGATCGACGCCACCCTGACCTTCTCCGCCGACGAGAAGCTGAAGTCGCTCGACTTCGAGCAGATGTCCACCGCCGAGCTCGCCCAGGCCCGCCGCGCCATCGCGCGGCTCGACCTGCCGGTCCGGCCGATCGCCTCGCGGCGCACCCGCGCCGATCCGCACGGCCATGTCGCCGACTGGCGCGGCACGATGCGCGCGGCGCTGCGCTCGGGCGGCGACATCCGCCGGCTGTCGCTGCGCGCGCGCAGCAAGCGCTGGCCGAACCTCGTGGCGCTCTGCGACATCTCCGGCTCGATGTCGTCCTATTCCCGCATGTTGCTGCACTTTCTTCATGCGGCGGCGAATGCGAAGGGCGCCGGCTGGGCGCAGGTCCACGCCTTCACCTTCGGCACCCGGCTGACCAACATCACCCGCCACCTGCGCCACCGCGACGTCGACGCCGCGCTCGCCGCCGCCGGCCACGAGGCCCGCGACTGGGAGGGCGGCACCCGCATCGGCGCGAGCCTGCACGCCTTCAACCGCGACTGGTCGCGCCGCGTGCTGGGGCAGGGCGCGGTGGTCCTGCTCATCACCGACGGCCTCGACCGCGACGACCCCGGGCGGCTGCGGCTGGAGATGGAGCGCCTGCAACTCTCCGCCCGCCGGCTGATCTGGCTGAATCCGTTGCTGCGCTGGGACGGCTTCGCGCCCAAGGCGCAGGGCGTGCGCGCGATTCTGCCTTTCGTCGACACCTTTCGCGCCTGCCACAACCTCGCCTCGCTCGAAGACCTCGTCGGCGCGCTGTCCCGGCCCGACGACAGCGGCGAGAAGGCGCGCCTGATGCGGATGCTTGCCGAGCGGTAGCCGCAGAATCCATCCGCGCAATATCAACGACTTGCCCGGGTTTCCCATCTGGATCGCCCGTTAAGCGTGGCGGAAGATTCCCCGGTTGTCCGTCATGCCCCGGTGGAGCGGCGGCGACGAAGACGCTAGGCTGCGCCGCCATGTCCCGTCTCCGCCTCCCCGCCATACTCGCCCTCCTCGCCGCGCTCGCGGGCGCGGTCCCCCCGGCCTACGCCGATCCGCCCGCCTCCCGCGCCGCGCGCGCCCCGGCCGACGGCCCGGCGCCGATCGCGCGCGCCGCGGCCCGGGACGCGGACCGGCGCTGCACGGCGGACGGCGCGGCCTGCATCGCCGCGGCGAGCTACATCCCCGACGTCTGCCGCACCATCGAGGCCGCCGCCCGCGCCAACGCGCTCGATCCGAACTTCTTCGTCCGGCTGGTCTGGAAGGAGAGCCTGTTCGACGCCGGCGCGGTCAGCCCGGCCGGCGCCCAGGGCATCGCGCAGTTCATGCCCGGCACGGCGAAGCTGCGCGGGCTCCTCGACCCGTTCAACCCGGCCGAGGCGCTGCACGCCTCGGCGCGCTATCTCGCCGATCTCCGCCGCGCCTACGGCAACATCGGCCTCGCCGCGGCCGCCTACAACGGCGGCGAAGCCCGCGCCGAGCGGTTCATCGCCGGGCAGGGCGGGCTGCCGCTCGAGACCCGGGCCTATGTCGCGGCGATCACCGGCCACACCGCCCAGACCTGGCGCGACGCGCCGCCGGCCCCGCCCGACCTCGCCCTCGCCCCGGGCGAGCCGTTTCAGGCCGCCTGCATCGCCCATGCCGCGACCCGCAAGCTCCGCGAGTTCCCGACCGAGGATCCGCTGCTCGCCTGGGGGGTCATCGTCGCCTCGAACGCCAGCCGCGACGGCGCCGAACGGCAAGTCGCCCGACTGAAGAACCGCCACGCCGGCGTGCTCGGCGGCGAGCGCATCGCCTACGCCCGCGCGCGTCTGCCCGGCATGCCGCGACGGCTCCACACCGCCCAGGTCGGCCGCGACAGCCGCGCCGAGGCCGACGCCCTCTGCGCGCGCCTGAAGGGCGCCGGCGGGGCCTGCATCGTGCTGAAGAACTGAGGCCGCACAGGTTGCCGAAAGGTTAATTCGTCGAACAAAACCTTTTTTCGTCAATAGGATGCGCCCTGTCGCACGCGTGCGACAAACCCGCACCGGCGCGGTTCGGCCGCAAGCGGCGGGAGGTGACCGCGGCGCCGGACGCCTACAACGGCGGGCGACGCAACCGAGGATGACCGCCATGCCGATCCGCTTCTCCGCCCTGCCCGCCGACGCCGTCGCGAAGATCCGCGCCGGCGCTCCCGACGCGAACGGCCAGCCCGCCGAAACCCGGCTCTCCGACGGCGCCGGCAACCCCTGCCGGCACTGCCTGCGCGAGGTTCAGCCGGGCGCGCCGATGCTGGTGCTCGCCTGGCGGCCGTTCCCCGCGCTCCAGCCCTACGCCGAGACCGGGCCGATCTTTCTCTGCGCCGACTGCGCCCGCCATCCCGACGGCCCCGACCTGCCGCCCGTGATCGCCGCCCGCCAGCGGATCATGGTCCGCGGCTACGGCGCCGACGACCGCATCGTCTACGGCGCCGGCGCGGTGGTCGAGATCGCCGACCTCGCCGGGCGCTGCGAGGCGCTGCTCGGCGAGCCGGGCGTCGCCTATCTGCACCTGCGCTCGGCGATCAACGGCTGCTACCAGGCCCGGGTCGATCGCGCTTGAGGCCGCCTCCCCCCTTTCGCCGCCGGGGCGCCGCCGCTTATATGACGGGCGAAGCCAGCAAGGTGCGCCCGCCATGACCTCCCTCGATCCCGACGCCATTCCCGAGGCCGCGCTGGCCTGGTCCCGCGCCGGCAAGGGGGCGGCGCTCGCCACCGTCGTCGAGACCTGGGGCTCGGCGCCGCGCCCGAGGGGCGCCCAGCTCGCGATCTCCAGCGACGCCGAGATGATGGGCTCGGTCTCCGGCGGCTGCGTCGAGGGCGCGGTGGTCGCCGAGGCGCTCGAGGCGCTCGAGGACGGCCGCCCGCGCATCCTCGAATACGGGGTGTCCGACGCCGACGCCTTCGCCGTCGGCCTCGCCTGCGGCGGCACGATCCGCGTGCTGGTCGAGCCGGTCGGCGTCGGCGACGGCCCGGACGCGGCGCTGGTCGCCGAACTCGCCGAGGCCCGCGCCGCGCGCCGCCCGGTGGTCTACGCCGTGCGTCCCGACGGCTGGGAGCGGCGGCTGGTGCGCGGTCCGGACGATCCGCTGTGGCCCGCGGCCGCCGCGGCGCTGACCTCCGACCAGTCGGGCTTCGCCGACGACTGGTTCCTCGGCGTCCACAACCCGCCCCTGCGCATGGCCATCGTCGGCGCCGTCCACATCGCCCAGGCGCTGGCGCCGATGGCGCGGCTCGCCGGCTTCGACGTGGCGGTGGCGGACCCGCGCGAGGCCTTCGGCGCGGCGGCGCGGTTTCCGGGCACGCGCCTGCTGCTCGACTGGCCCGACGACGCGCTGGCCGGGTTCGGCCTCGACACCCGGACCGCCGTCGTCACGCTGACCCACGACCCGAAGCTCGACGATCCGGCCATCGCGGCGGCGCTGCGATCGCCGGTGTTCTATCTCGGCTGCCTCGGCTCCGGCCGGACCCACGCCAAGCGCGTCGCCCGGCTGGTCGAGGCCGGCTTCGCGCCCGCCGAGATCGCCCGCATCCACGCGCCGGTGGGGCTCGACATCGGCGCGAAGTCGCCCGCCGAGATCGCCGTCGCGATCCTCGCCGAGATCGTCGAGCGGCTGCGCCGGCCGGCGACCCGGCCCTGAGATGCGTTTCGGGCCGGTTCCCCTCGCCGAGGCCGGAGGGGCGATCCTCGCGCATTCGCTGACCGCCGGCGGCGCCCGCCTGCGCAAGGGCCGGACGCTCGGCCCGGACGACCTCGCGGCGCTGGCCGCCGCCGGCGTGACCGAGGTCACCGTCGCGCGGCTGGAGCCGGGCGACGTGTCCGAGGACGCCGCGGCTCAGGCGCTCGCCGCCGCGCTGGCCCCCGATCCCGCCGCGCTCGGCCTGACGGTTTCGGCGCCCTTCACCGGCCGCGCCAACCTGTTCGCGTCGGCGGCGGGGGTGCTGCGGGTGGACCGCGCCGCGGTTGACCGGCTGAACGCGGTCGATCCCGCGATCACGCTGGCGACGCTGCCGGACTGGGCGCGGGTGGCGGCGCGGCAGATGGTGGCCACGGTCAAGATCATTCCCTACGGGGTGGCGGGCGGAGCGCTCGCCGAGGCCGCGGCGGCGCTCGGGGAGGCGGCGCTGCGGGTGCACGGCTTCCGGCCGGGCGCGGCGAGCCTGATCCTGACGCGGACGCCGGGGATGAAGCCGAGCCTGCTCGCCAAGGGCGCCGCGGTGGTCGAGGCGCGGCTGCGCGCGCTGGGGCTGAGCCTCGCGCCGCCGGTGACGGTCGCCCACGAGACCGAAGCCGTGGCCGCGGCGATCCGCGCGGCGCCGGCGGGGCTGGTGCTGGTCCTCGGCGGCTCGGCGACCTCCGATCCGGCGGACGTCTGTCCGGCGGCGGTGGTCGCGGCGGGCGGGCGGCTGATCCGTTTCGGGATGCCGGTCGATCCGGGCAACCTGCTGTTCCTCGGGGAGCAGGCCGGGCGGCCGGTGGTGGGCCTGCCGGGCTGCGCGCGCTCGCCGGCGCTGAACGGCGCGGACTGGGTGCTGGAGCGGCTGGCGGCGGGGCTGGCGGTGACCGGCGCGGATATCGCCGCGATGGGGGTGGGCGGCCTGCTGAAGGAGATCCCGCTGCGGCCGCAGCCGCGGGCGGGTGGGGCGCCGGTGGCGGCGGGGCGGCCGCGGGTGGCGGCGGTGCTGCTGGCGGCGGGGTCGGGGACGAGGATGCGGGGGGCGGACAAGCTGCTGGAGCCGGTGGCGGACGGGCGCCCGATCCTGCGGGCGGCGGCGGAGGCGGCGCGGGCGAGCCAGGCGGATCTGGTGGTCGCGGTGCTGCCGCCGGGGGCCGAGGCGCGGCGGGCGGCGCTGGCCGGGTCGGGGGTCGAGATCGTCGAGGCGGCGGACGCGGCCGAGGGGATGGCGGCGTCGCTGCGGGCGGGGCTGGCGGCGGTGGCGGAGCGGGCCGACGCGGTGGTGGTGCTGCTGGCGGACATGCCGGAGGTGGGGGCGGGGGCGATCGACCGGCTGATCGCGGCCTTCGATCCCGAGGAGGGGCGCGAGATCTGCCGGGCGGTCGCGGAGGGCGGCCAGCCCGGGCATCCGGTGCTGTTCGGGCGGCGGTTCTTCGAGACCCTGGCCGGGCTGACCGGGGACCGGGGGGCGCGGGAAGTGCTGAAGGAGGCGGCGGAGTTCGTGACCGAGGTGCCGACCCCGGGGCGGGGGGCGGTGGTCGATCTCGACACGCCGGAGGACTGGGCGGCCTGGCGGGCGGGCGGGGCGCGTTAGGGGTTATTCGGCGTGAATATTCGGCAAGATGTTGACATTGCTCGATTACTGAATCGCTGACGCCGGTCTGGCCGGGAGTCCGTTAACGCAGCTTCGCCTCGGCGAGCTCGATGTTGAACAGGCTGCGGTCGAGGGCGACGCCGGTGGTCATGCCGGTCAGGGCGACGGCGGTGCGCTGGCCGGCCTTGGTGGTGATGACCCATTGCGTGAGCGCGACCGGGTTTTCGGCGAAGGTCATGATCATGCGGCCTTCGTTCGGCGCGCGCGGATCGACGACGGTGATCTGGACGCCGTTCGCGTCGCGGGTGGCGCCCTGGACCATGCCGGGTTCGCGCAAGCTGAGGTTCTCGCGCAGCAGCAGCGACAGCGG
>CAYTMB010000012.1:0-19043 GCA_964438465.1 uncultured Rhodovulum sp.
GGGACATGCCGAGCGGCAGGCTCATGGTCAGCTCGGGATCGTAGATCACCGAGCGCGGCAGCACGCGCACGTCCCTGCCGGTCCGCTTCAGGCCGCCCTCGGTGATCCCGTAGATCGGCGTCATCTCGGACCCGGCATAGGTCGTGGGAATGGCGATGATCGGGATCGGCGCCTCCAGCGCGATCGCCTTGCCGAGGCCGACGGTCGAGCCGCCGCCGATCGCGACCGCGCAATCCGCGTCGAGCTCGGCGGCCAGCGCCCGCGCCTTGCGCGCGCCCTCGATCGGCACATGCATTTCGGCGCCGTCGTGGATGCCCGCGAGCCGGGAGCCGAGGAGGTCCGCCACCCGTTCCGCCTGCGCCCGTTGCGGAGGGGTGCAGAGCACCAGGGCGCGGGTCGATCCGATCGCCTCGACCTCCTCCCGGATCGAGGCGAGCTTCCCCGCCCCGAAAACCACGCGCGCGGGCAGCGCCGTGTAGATGAAATCCTTCATCGGACCATTCCTTCGTGGCGAGATCCAAGGGCATGTGACGTCACCGAATAGTCGACCTGGAACCGGGCGGTGCGCATCTGCCCCAGCTCGCCCTTGACCCGCAGATGCGCGGGATGGCTCGCGTAGGCGTCGAGAGCCTCCTGGCTCTCGAACTCGGTATAAAGGACGACGTCGCAGGCGTAGTCGACGCGGCTGTGGTCGAAACCCACTTCGAGATGAAGCAGGCCCGGCACCTCGGCGCGCAGATCCTCAAAGCGGGACCGCAGAAATTCAGCCGCCTTGCGGCGGTCCTCCTCCGTATCGCCCGCCATATTCCACATCACGATATGCTTGATCATAGTAACTCCCCGAAAGCGGACTGGATCTTGAGGGCGCGCATCGGGAGTCTCCCCCCGACGCGGCAAAGGATCAGAGCGGGACCTCGGCGCCGTCTCTCGACGAGGAGGCGAACAGCGCCTCCAGGATGAGGTTGATGTTGTGCGCCTGCTGCGCCGGGACGTTCGAGGGCGCGCCGGTGCGGAGCGAATGCGCGAAGGCGGCGGCCTCGCGGTCGAAGTAGACCGGGTTGCCGATCTCGGCGATCTCCGGCGAATAGACCGTCTTCCGGACCGCCCAGATCTCGGGGAAGCTCGTCTCACGCCATTCGGTCCAGCCCTCGGGGTGGCCGTTCCTGCCGCTGCTGTAGATCTTGTACGACGCGGGCAGCGGCCGGGAATGCATCACGCCTTCGGTGCCGTAGGCGGTGATGTCCCAGCTCTCGGTCCAGGGCAGCGGGTCCCACGACATGAAGTCGATGGTGATCATCTTGTCGTCGTAGTTCAGGATCGCCCCGGCGGCGTCCTCGCGGGCGGCGGGCGCCATCACGCCGTCGAACTTGCTGATCCGGGCGTTGACCGAGCGCGGCATCCCGAAGTGCAGCAGCAGCCGGTCGATGGTGTGGCAGCCGATCACGTAGAAGGCGCCGCCGATGTCGCCGGGCTGGCGCATGTGGTCGGTGTCCGCCTCGCCGTGCGAGCAGCCGGCATGGGCGCGCACCTGCAGCACCTTGCCGAGCTGGCCCGAGCGCAGGACCTCCTGCATCCTGTCCACCGACGGCGCATAGCGCCAGCAGTAGCCGACCTGGAAGAGCTGGCCGGTCCGCTCCGCGGTCTCGACGAGCCGCACGGTGTCGACCGAACCGCGTCCGGCCGGCTTCTCGCAGAGAACCGCCTTGCCCGCCTCCATCGCCTCGATCGCCCAGTCGGCCATGAGATAGCTCTTGGGGTGGATCAGGACCGCATGGACGTCCGGATCGGAGAGGATCTCCTCCTTCGTCCGCTTCGCGATCCCCATCGCATCGACGAAGGGGTCGAGGAGCGGACTGGCGTCATAGGCGCCGAGCACCCTGGCGTTCGGCATGCGCTGGAAGGCTTTCACCCGTCCCGAGGTGTGGGGATGGGTGATGCCGAGACAGGCGATCCCGAGCGGCGCGTCGTTCCCGATGGCATAGGTCATGGATAGTGTCCTCCCTGATGTTCAGCGCGTCAGACCGTGACGCTGCGGCCGGTGCGCGCCGATTCGACGGCGCATTCGGCCAGGCGAAGCGCCGCGACGCCATCGCGCACGGTGGTCGGCATCGGCTTGTCGCCGCTCAGGGCGTCGATGAACGCGTCCATCTCCGACCGGTACGCCTGGGCGTAGCGCTCGAGGAAGAAGTTCAGCAGCGGCTCGCGGGCGTCGGTCGCCTCCGCCGTCGTCACCCGCATCGTGGTCGGACGCAGGTTGTCCTGGGTCAGCATGCCGGTGGCGCCGAGGACCTCGACCCGCTGGTCGTAGCCGTAGACCGCCTCGCGGCAGTTGTTGATATGGGCCTGCTTGCCGCTGGCGGTCTGCAGCAGCACCATCGCGGTGTCGTAGTCCTCGTACTGGCTCAGCGTCGGGTCGATCAGACGGGCGCCGATCGCGCTGACCAGCACCGGCTCCTCGCCCAGAAGCCAGCGCGCCATGTCCAGATCGTGGATGGTCATGTCGCGGAAGATGCCGCCCGAACTCTTGATGTAGGACGGCGGCGCCAGCCCGGGATCGCGGCTGGTGATGATCACCTGGCGGACCTCGCCGATCCGGCCGGCGTCGATGGCGCGGCGGATCCCGGCGAAGGTGCTGTCGAAGCGGCGGTTGAAGGCCAGCATCACCCGGCCGCCGACGCGCTCGATCTCGGCGGCGGCGCTTTCGCTCTTGGCGATGTCGAGGTCGATCGGCTTCTCGCAGAGGACCGCCTTGCCGAGCTCGACCGCCTTCAGCAGGAAGCCGACATGGGTGTCGGTCGGCGTGCCGATCACGACGGCGTCGACGTCCGGCCGCGCGATCGCCGCCATGCAATCGGTCATCGCCTCGGCGCCGAGCGCCTTCGCCAGCGGCTCGACCGCCTCGGGAAAGGGATCGGCGACGGCGACGAGCTTCGCCCCGGGGTTCGCCGCGACGCTGGCGGCGTGGATCTTGCCGATGCGCCCTGCGCCGAGAACCGCAATTCCTACCATGGTGTTTCCTCCTTGTTTGCTGCGTAGGCGCATCGCGCCGGGGTCAGGTCAGGTCAGATCAGCTCAGTCCGCCGGCAGGCTGACGGCGCCGAACTGCTGCATCGTGGTGTCGAACGCCCGCTGGGCCGCGATCTCCAGCGGCAGATGGCGATGCGCGGCCGAGATCAGTTCGACGCCCCAGTAGCCGCGATAGCCCACGTCGAGCACCGCCTGGATCTGGGAGGCGATGTCGATCACGCCCTCGCCGCACAGGCGCCGGTAATGCGTCGAGTCGTTGAAGAGCGTGCCGAGCACCTCCGGCCCCGCGTCGTCGAGCTCGACCGCCCGCAGCAGTTCGAGCGGAACCTTGCGGATGTCCTCCGCGGTCATGCCGCCGCGCGCGACATGCCAGGTGTCGACGAGCAGGCCGCCGTTGGTCACGCCGAGCCCCTCGAACAGCGCCAGCCCGCGATCGATGCCGTTGATGCTGGCGAAGGGCAGGAACTCGATGACGATGTCGATGCCGAGCGGCGCCGCGCGCTCGCAGATCGTGGCGAGGGCGCTGCGCATCGCGGGGAGATCGGGCGCGCCGGTCTCGAAGACGCCGCCGCCCAGCTTGATCTTCTCGACGCCGAGTTCGGCGCCGATCTCCAGCATCCTGTCGTACATCGCCTCGGAGGCGCGGCGCTTCTCTCCCTCGAGATGCCAGTCCACCAGGAACTCGAGCTCGACGTGGCGGATGCCGTTGTCGGCGAAGATGCGGCGCACGGTCGGCAGGCCGTACCGGGCGATCGAGGCCTCCATGTCGTCCATGACGAAGCCCATGCCGCGCCAGCCGACCCGCCCGGAGACCTCGGCGCGGTCCTTCAGCGGAAAGGGGCTGATCTCGCTCGGCGCGCCCGGAAAGACGGCGCCGCTGACGGTCCAATAGGACGCGCAGAGTTCGATATCGTCGATTTTCATTTCAAGACCCTCAGCGATGCTATTGGGGAGCTGGTTCGAGGCAGGCTTCCGCGCCATCTGGATAATGCGAGGGACCATCGCGGCGGAATGGTCCAGGGTTGGCGTCGCGCCCTTTTGGGGCGCGACGCGGGATCAGAAGCTCTGCTGGCCGGTGGCCTTTTCGATCAGCTTGTCGATCGAGACGGCGAGGACGAGCAGCAGGCCGGTGACGATCAGGCGCACCTCGTTCTCGACGCCCATCAGGTTCAGCCCGTTGCTCACCGTGCCGATCACCAGCGCGCCGAGCAGCGCCGCGTGGATGGCGCCGCGGCCGCCGAACAGGCTCACGCCGCCGATCACCGCCGCGGCGATCGATTCGAGCAGCAGGGTGCCGCCGCCGACGCCGCCGCCGGAGAAGACCCCGACGCCAAGGGTGCGCGAGGCGGCGATGACGCCGGCGAGCGCGGCGATGCCGCCGGCGATGGCGAAGGCCGCCATCTTGATGCGCGGCACGTTGACGCCAGCGCGCCGCGCCGCCTCGTCGTTGTTGCCGACCGCGTAGAGGAACAGCCCGAACTGGGTCTCCTTCAGGAGGTAGCCGCCGAGCCCGAGCAGGATCGCGAAGATCAGCACCACGAGGGGAATGCCCTGATGGGCGGTCAGGATCGCCACCACGACGACGCCGAAGGCGGCGGCCGCGGCGATCGGCAGCGCGACAGACTGCAGAAAGGGCGTCTCCAGCCCCGCCCTGTTCCGGCGCGCGACGTCCGAGAGCACCAGGGCCGCGAAGGCCGCGACGCCGAGCGCAAGCACCACCCAGGCCCAGACTCCGCCGATGTTGGTCAGCGCGATCCGCTCGATGCCGGTTCCCTGCAGGCCGTACCGCGCCGTCGCGGGCAACAGGATCAGTTGCAGGCCGTTGAGCGCGAGGCCGAGGCCGAGCGTCACCACGAAGGACGGAACCCCGACATAGGTGACCCAGCGCGCCGACAGGCTGCCGATTCCCGCGCCGATCAGGATGGCGATCGGCACGGCGATCCAGGGCGAGAACCCGAATTCGACGATGAGCTTGGCCATCAGCACCGAGGTGACGCCGTTGATGGCGGCGATCGACAGGTCGATCTCCTTCACCAGCAGGACGAACATCAGGCCGAGCGCCATGACGCCGACCACCGTGCTCTGCACCAGCAGGTTGGAGAGGTTGCGCGCCGTGAGGAACACGTCGCTCTGCACGGCGAAGAATATCCACAGCGCGACCAGACCGATGACGATGGGCAGGGCGCGGAAGTCGCTGGACACGAGCTCGCCGAAGCTGCGGCGGCGCGCGGGAGGCGCGGTTGTGGTGGCATGGGCCATTGGGGTTTCCTCGGTTTTTGGGGGGTGGTCCCGCGGCTATCCCGCGAGGTTGACGCCTTCGTTGCCGCCGACCATGGCGTTCACGACCTGCTCGCCGGTCACTTCGCTCGACTTGAAGCTGGCGACATTGGCGCCGAGGCGCATGACCTCGATGCGGTCGGTGGAGTTGACCACGAAGTGGTGGATGTCGTGGCTGACCACGACGACGCCGAGCCCCTGGTCGGCCAGGGTGCGGATCAGCGTCGAGACGCCCTCCGCCGCCGAATGGCTCAGCGCCGCGGTCGGCTCGTCGAGGATGACGACCTTGGGCGTCCAGAGGATCGAGCGGGCGATGGCGATGTTCTGGCGCTGGCCGCCCGACATCGCGCCGACCGGCCGGCTGAGCGAGAGGTTGCCGAGCCGCATCCGGGTGAGCAGTTCGCGCGCGCGCACCTCGCTCTCGGCCCGGCGGATGCGACGGCCGCCCCACCACGAGCCGGTCAGCTCGCGGCCGAGGAACAGGTTCTGCACCGCGTCGAGGTTGCTGCAGAGCGACAGGTCCTGGTAGACCGTCTGGATGCCGAGGTCGGTCGCATCGGTCGGCGTGCTGACCTGGACCGGCTTGCCCTCGAACAGATACTCGCCGGAGTCGGCGGTGTGGACGCCCGCCATCACCTTGACGAGGGTGGACTTGCCCGCGCCGTTGTCTCCGACGAGGGCGACCACCTCGCCGGGGTGGACCTCGACCGATGCGCCGCGCAGCGCATGCAGCGATCCGAAGTGCTTCTGAATGTTGCGCATCGAGATCAAGGGCGTCCGATCGGTACGCGCCACGGCTCTCGGTTGCTCGGCGATTGCCGCCACAGCCATTGGTAGTCCTCCCGAATGATGGAGTGGGCGGCGCCGATCGCCGCCCGCTGTTTCGGCCTACATGCTGGTCTTGCAGACCTCGGTGCTCTCGACGCCCTGGCAGATCTCCGGCCAGGTCCAGACGCCCTTGCTCACCACCTCGGACAGGTTGTCGATGGTGATGTTCTCGACCGGAAGGAAGACGGCCGGGACGTCCATGTACTCGTTGTTGACCTCGCCGTTCACGAGATCCTGCGGCACGCCGCTTCCCGCGAGGATGGCGGCGACGACCTCGGCCGCCTCGGTCGCCTCGACCTTGAGGTCCTTGAGCACCGAGTTGTCCTGCCAGCCCTGGGCGATGTAGCGAAGCGCCTCGACGGTCGCGTCCTGCCCGCCGGTCACGAGCTTCTCGCCGGGCTGGTAGCCCTGGCTGATCAGCGCCGCCACCGATCCGCCCGTGGTGCCGTCGTTCATGCCGATGAAGACGTCGACCTCGCCGCCGCTGCGGGTGAGGCAGTCCTCGGCGAAGGCCTGCGCCAGGGTCGGGTCCCAGTTCTGGGTGTACTGCTCGCAGACGACTTCCACCTTGCCGGACTCGATCAGGGGCTTCAGGAACTCGTCCTGGCCCTTCTCGTACTGGCCCGTGCCGAATTCGCCCTGGTTGCCCTTCACCCGCGCGACCTTGACCGGCGACTTGTCCATCTTCTCGATCAGCTCGGCGGCGCGCCTGCCCTGCTCCTGACCGACGGCGAGCGAGTCGAACACGACATGCGCCTCGGCCTTGCCGCCGACCGCGTCATGATCGTAGAGCACCACCGGCACGCCCGCAGCCTCCGCGGCGGCGAGGCCGCCGGCGATCAGGTTGGCGTCGGCGGAGGTCAGCAGGATCAGGTTCGCGCCCTGGGCGATGGCGTCCTCGATCTGGCGCTGCTGCTGCTGGGGATCGCCCTGCGCGTTCTGCACGACGACCTGGGTCTCCGGCGACTTCTCCTTCATCGCCTCGACGAAGAACGGCGCGTCGCGGCTCTCGAAGCGGATCGTCGTGGTGTTCGGCAGCAGGAAGAAGACCTTCTTCGCGTCCTGCGCCTGCGCAGCCCCTGCGATGGCCGTCGTCGCCAGAAGCGCCGTCAGTAGGTGTCTCATGAAGTGATCCCCCCTTGGGAAGTTGTGGAACGTGCTTTTGGGCGAAACCGCCGCCCTGTTCGCCGCCATGCCGGAGCCGGCGGCGGTGCGCATTCCATAACATTCTCTCAGGGCGGCAATAAGCGCTCGATATGGGAAACATTCTTGCAGATGTCGCAAAAAGTGCCCTGCCGGGTCAACGCGTCCACAGCTCTTCGAAATTGTTGGCGCGGAACCGCTCGATCAGGAAGTCGATGAACAGCCGCGTCCTCAGCGGGACGAACGACTTGCTCGGAAAGGCGATATTCATCGTAAGTCGCGGCAGGTCCCAGTCGTCGAGCACTCTGACGAGCCGGCCCGCGTCCAGGTCCGCCTGGATGATGTAGGTTGGTTGCGAAAGTATTCCGAGACCGTCACATGCGGCGGTTCGAATGAGCTGGCCGTCATTCGCGATGATCGCGCCATCGACCTTCACCGAGAAGGTCTCCTCGCCCCTGCGAAAGGCGAATTCGTTCCAGTTGTCGGCAAGCGTATACAGGATCAGGTCGTGTCCGGTCAGCTCGATCGGGTGCCCCGGAGCGCCCCGGCGACTCAGATATTCCGGCGAGGCCGCCAGCAGACGCCGGGTTTCCGCCAGTCGTCGAATGGTGATCGAGCTGTCCGCCTCGACCCGGCGCGTGCGAATGGCGAGATCGAGGCCGTTCTCGATGATGTCGTAGTATCGGTTGGAGGCGACGATCTCGATCGACAGGGCGGGATAGAGCTGGCGGAACTGCTCGACGACGGGCATCAGATGCAGCAGGGAAAAAGACAGCGACGCGCCGATGCGCAGCCGCCCGGTGGGCGCATGCGAGCGGGCGGTGACGTTCGCCTCGGCCTCTTCCCAGGTTGCGAGCAGATCGCGCGCATCCGTGTATAGATGCTCCCCCTCGCTGGTCAGGCTCAACTGGCGGGTGGATCGCTGCACGAGCCTTGCGCCAAGCCGGACCTCGAGATTCATCAGGTGGCGGCTCACGCCGGAAACCGACAGGTTGAGCGCGTTCGCGGCGCGGGTCATGCTCCGCTCCTCGGCGATTCTGACGAACACCTGGAACTCGGTCCAGCGATCCACCTTGCGTCCCTCGGAGCGGGTCTCCTGCGGGCCAGTCTGCATCGGCATCTCGAAAGAAGGCAATCGGGATGACCGGCGATGCGGTGGGCGTCGATCACGGCGCCGCCGATCCGCCCCCGGCGGCCGCGGCCCGCGAGGCCGTCTCGGCGGCTGGCGTTCCCTGCGCGGTTGCGGTATCTGCGGCGCGGGATACGCACGGGCGGGGCCATGGACGACGAAAATTTCCACGACGCGATCTCCTCGGTGGAGGAGATCATCGAGGATGCGCGCAACGGCCGCATGTTCATCCTGGTCGATCACGAGGACCGCGAGAACGAGGGCGACCTGGTGATTCCGGCGCAGATGTGCACGCCGGACGCGGTCAATTTCATGGCGACCTACGGCCGCGGGCTGATCTGCCTGACGCTGCCCGGCGAGCGGCTGGACGCGCTGGGGCTGCCGCTGATGGCGGCGTCGAACTCCAGCCGGCACGAGACCGCCTTCACCGTCTCGATCGAGGCGCGCGAGGGCGTCACCACCGGCATCTCGGCGCATGACCGCGCGCGCACCGTCGCCGTCGCGATCGACCCGCGCTCGGGGGCGACCGACATCGCCACGCCCGGGCATATCTTTCCGCTGCGCGCGCGCGACGGCGGCGTGCTGGTGCGCGCCGGCCATACCGAGGCGGCGGTCGACATCGCCCGGCTGGCGGGGCTGAACCCGTCGGGGGTGATCTGCGAGGTGATGAACGACGACGGCACCATGGCGCGGCTGCCCGACCTCGTCGCCTTCGCGCAGCTTCACGGCATCAAGATCGGCACGATTTCGGATCTGATCGCCTATCGCCGCCGCCACGACAACCTGGTGCGCGAGACCAGCGTGCGCAGCGTCGTCTCGGAATACGGCGGAACCTGGCAGATGCGGGTGTTCGGCGACATCGCCACCGGCGGCGAGCATATCGTGCTGACCAAGGGCGACCTCACCACCCCCGAGCCGGTGCTGGTGCGGATGCATGCCGAGAACGTCGTCGAGGATCTGCTGGCGGTGCACGCCGGGCGCGCGCACCAGCTGCGCGACGCGATGCTGGCGATCGCCGCCGAGGGCCGCGGCGTCGTGGTCCTGCTGCGCGACATGTCGATGAAGCTCGAGACCGGCGACCATGTCTCGCCGCAGCAGCTGCGCCAGTACGGCATCGGCGCGCAGATCCTCAACGCGCTGGGGCTGCACGAGCTGGTGCTGCTGACCAACTCGCCGACCCCGCGGGTGATCGGGCTCGACGGCTACGGCCTCGCGATCGCCGGCGTCCGGCCGATCCCGCAGGCGGCGGGCTGAGCCATGGCCGAGCGCGACCACGGCCACGGCCTGACCCCTCCGGTCTTCGACCGCCCCGTCCGCGTGCTGATCGTCGCGGCCCCGTTCTACCGCGCCATCGCCGACGACCTGATCGCCGGCGCGCGGGCGGCGCTGGACGCGGCGGGGGCCGCGCACGAGCTGGTCGAGGTGCCCGGCGCGCTGGAGGCGCCGACCGCGATCCGGCTGGCGTCGCGCGCGGGGAGATTCGACGGCTTCGTGGCGCTCGGCTGCGTGATCCGCGGCGAGACCACGCATTACGACACGGTCTGCAACGACAGCTCGCGCGGGCTGACCCTGCTCGGGCTGGAGGGCCTGTGCATCGGCAACGGCATCCTGACGGTGGAGACCGCCGAACAGGCCGAGGTCCGCGCCGATCCGGGCGGGGCGGACAAGGGCGGCGGCGCGGCCGAGGCCTGCCTGCACCTGATCGCGCTGGCGCGGCGGTTCGCGCCGGGGACGGCGCCGGCATGACCGCCGCCAGCGAGATCAAGAAACCCACCGCGGCGCAGGCCCGGCGGATGCGGACGGCCGCGCGGCTCTACGCCGTGCAGGCGCTGTTCCAGATGGAGGCGGCCGGCGAGGCGCTGGAGGCGATCATCGAGGAGTTCGAGGCCCATCGGCTGGGCGCGATCCTCGACGGCGTGCGCTGGAACGACGCGGACCTGCCGCATTTCCGCGCGCTGGTGACCGAGGCGGTCGCCAGCCAGGCCCGGATCGACCAGATGACCCACCGCGCGCTGGTGGCGCGCTGGCCGATCGAGCGGATCGACCCGACGCTGCGCGCGCTGTTCCGCGCGGCGGGGGCCGAGCTGGTCGGCACCGACACGCCGCCCAAGGTCGCGATCAACGAATACCTGGAGATCGCCAAGGCGTTCTACCCGGACGGCAAGGAAGCCAAGTTCGTCAACGGCGTGCTCGACCACATGGCGCGCGACGCGCGGCCGGCGGCGTTCGGCTGACGGCGGGCCGGAGCGGGGAGCGCGACATGACGGACATCCGCCCGACCCCGCTCGGGGTGCTCCGGCTGATCGGCGACAGCTTCCGGCTGCTCGGCGCGCAGTTCGGCTTCCTGTTCCCGCTCGCCTTCGTCCCGGCGCTGGCGCTGTCGGCGCTGACCCATGTCATCGCCGGCCCCGCCATGACCGGCGATCCGGCGGCGCCGATGACGCTGGGCCTCGCCGAGGCCGCGGTGCTGTTCGTCGACGTGATGGTCAGCTTCGTCGTCACCGGCGTGATGTGCCTCGCCGCGCTCGACGCCGTGCTGGGCAAGCGCCACACCGTCGCGCAGTACCTGCGCCAGACGCTGCGCCACCTCGCGCCGATCGTCGGGCTGGGGCTCCTGGTCGCGATCGCCACCGGCCTCGGCGTGGTGCTGGCGGTGCTGCCGGGCCTCTACGTCGTGGCGCGGTATCTGCCCTGGACGCCGGCGGTGGTGTTCGAGAACGCCGGCTGGTCGGGGCTGGCGCGCGGCCAGAGCCTGACCGAGGGCTATCGCTGGCCGCTGGTCGGCGCGGTGGCGCTGATGGGGCTGATCGTGACCGCGATCCTGCTGGTCGCCGGGCCGCTGATGGTCGCCGCCGGCGGCGGAATGGCCGGCGTGCTGGTCGAGGGGGCGTTCACCGCGGTCTATTACGCGCTGATCGCGGTGTTCACCGCGCTGGTCTACATCCGCCTGCGCGAGATCAGGGACGGGCTGAGCCCCGCCGACATCGCCGCCACCATCGACTGATCCGCGGCCCGCCGCCGGGCGGTCCCGGGCGGCGGCGATCTTCGCGCTGGCTTGCGGCGCGATATGGCGCTATTTTGCGCGCAAAAGCCGGCGAACAACGGTAGAGCGAGGCCATCGATGCAGTTCCTGCGGACCGCGACCCCGCCGCGTCTGGCGGCCTTGGCGCTGGCGCTCCTGCTGGCGGGCTGCACCCTGCCCCGCTCCGGCCCGACCGCCAGCGAGATCCGCGCCGGCGCGGCGATTCCCGAAAGCGGCATCCTGCTGGTGCCGGTCGATCCGGCCATCGCGCGCGCGGCGAATTTCGACGACCCGCTGGGCTTCGGCTCGGACTTCCTCAACGCCGGGGCGGTCGCCGCCGACGGCATCAGCGCCGGCGACCGGGTCTCGGTCACGGTCTGGGAGAACGTCGACACCGGCCTGCTGGCCGGGGTCGGCCAGAAGGTCACCGCGCTCAACGAGATCCCGGTGGACGAGCAGGGCCGGATCTACGTGCCCTATGTCGGGCTGATCCCGGCCGCCGGCCGCTCGCCCGACGCGCTGCGCCAGGACATCACCGCCGCCCTGCGCGACCAGACCCCCGACCCGCAGGTCGAGGTGCGCCGGATCACCGGCGTCGGCTCGACGGTCAGCGTCGTCGGCGCGGTGGAGAACCAGGGCGTGTTTCCGATCGAGGCGCCGACGCGGCGGCTGTCGGGGATGCTGGCCCAGGCCGGCGGCGTGACGATCATCCCCGACGTCGCGCAGGTCAAGGTCGAGCGCGGCGGGCGCACCGGCCGGGTCTGGCTGCAGGATCTGTACGACAATTCGCGCAACGACATCGCGCTGCGCGCCGGCGACCGGGTGATCGTCGAGCAGGACCGCCGCTCGTTCACCGCCCTCGGCGCCTCGACCGGCCAGCGCCGGGTCAACTTCACCAAGCGCGACCTGTCGGTGATCGAGGCGCTGGCCGAGGCCGGCGGGCTGAACGGCAGCGCGGCGGATCCGACCGGCATCTTCGTCTTTCGCATCGAATCGGCCGAGATCGCCCGCCGGGTCACCGGCGACCCCGACCTGGTCGGCCCGCAGCGCATCGCCTATGTCGTCGACCTGACCCAGCCGACCGGGCTGTTCTCGGCGCGCGAGTTCATCGTGCGCGACGAGGACACCGTCTACGTCACCGAAGCCCCGCTGGCCGCCTGGTCTCGGGTGCTGTCGATCGCCGGCCGCGCGGTCAGCTTCAGCGGCTCGGTCGCCTCGATCGACAACGCGTTCTAGCCGGTCTCCGCTCTCCGGTCTCCGGCCGCTGCGCCGGACCGCCCCGGCGGCGCGAGAATTTACCGGAGTCAATCTTGACTGATTTGGTTTGCCGTGGTTAAGCGAGGCGTTCCGTTGATGCGCCCCAGCCTGCCGCCAGGTCTCGCCCGACTGGAAGAACAAGGCCGGGGGCAGACTCATGAGATTTGCGGGATGGACGGCGGCTGCGGCCGTGGTGGCGGCGTCGGGCGCGGCGGCGCAGGATAACCAGGGGAGCTTCGTGCTCGATCCGATCCTGGTCCAGAGCGCGTCGCGCGACACGCGCGCCCTGCTCGACACGCCGGTGGCGGTGACCGTGCTCGAGGGCGAGCGGCTCGCGGTCAGGCAGGCGACCGACTTCCAGGAGCTGATCGGCGACGCGCCGGGCCTGACCATCCAGGGCGGCCCACGCGGCATGGCGCAGGAGCCGAACATCCGCGGTTTCGAGGGCGACCAGATCCTGCTGCGCATCGACGGCGGGCGGTTCAACTTCGACCAGGGCCACCGCGGGCGGTTCTTCATCGACCCCGATCTGGTGCAGCGGGTCGAGATCGTGCGCGGCGGCGGCTCGACGCTGTACGGCTCGGGCGCGCTCGGCGGCGTGATCTCGATCGAGACCCGCGACGTCGACGACATCCTGGCCCCGGGCGCCAGCTTCGGCGCGCGGCTGCTCGGCGGCTATTCGTCGAACGGCGAGATCAGCCAGACCAGCGCCACGCTGGTCGGGCGCAGCGGCAGGTTCGACGCGCTCGGCTTCATCGGCTGGCAGCCGATGGGCGCCAACCTCAAGGACGGCGACGGGACCGAGATCCGCTCCTCGGCGATCGACATCACCAACGGCCTCGTGAAGCTCGGCTTCGAGCCGAACGCGGCCAACCGGTTCGAGCTGTCCGGCTCGCTCTACAAGGACGAGGGCACGGTGCCGCCGAACGGCAACGACGTGGGCGACCCGGGCACCGACGTCGACCGCGACGCCGAGATGTCGACCGGCCGGCTGTCCTGGGACTACGCCCCCGAGGACTCGACCCTGATCGACCTGTCGGTGCTCGGCTACTACAACGGGCTGAAGATCACCGAGGACCGGCTGAGCGACGACCGCAACGACGTCACCCGCTACGACACCTGGGGGTTCGAGGCGGTCAACCGCTCGCAGTTCACCGCCGGGGCGCCGGTGCGGCTGGTCTACGGCGTCGAGGCGCTGCGCGACACCCAGTCGGGCGAGCGCAACGGCGAGAACCGGCCGCAGTATCCGAGCGCCGAGGCGGTGACGCTGTCGGCCTTCGCCGAGGCGACGATCAACGTCACCGAGCGGTTCGAGATCATCCCCGGCCTGCGCTACGACAACTACCGGCGCGACCCGGACGATTCGAACCTCGCCGACGTGGACGACGGCTTCTGGTCGCCGCGGCTCGGGGTCAGCTTCCGCCCCACCGAGAACTGGCAGATCTACGGCAACGTCGCGCGCGCCTTCCGCGCCCCGAACCTGACCGAGCTTTTCAACGACGGGGTGCATTTCGCGATCCCCGGCTTCCCGCTCGGGCCGGGGATGGAGTTCAGCGGCGTCAACCGCTTCGTTCCGAACCCGAACCTGGACCCGGAGAAGTCCACCCAGTTCGAGCTCGGCGCGCGCTACGACGCCGGCGATCTGCTGCGCGAGGGCGACCGGCTCACCGCCAGCGTCAACGCCTATTACGCGGACGTGGACGATTTCATCGACCAGACCGTCACCTTCATGGACTTCTCGACCATGCGTCCGGGGCCGGGCGGCCTGCTCATCGACGGCACCACCACCACCACCAACGTCAACGCCAAGCTCTGGGGCCTCGAGGCCGAGCTGGCCTATGACGCGGGCCTGTGGTTCGGCGGGCTGGCGCTGACCGTGCCGCGCGGCGAGGACGACGACGGCGACCCGCTCGGCTCGATCCCGCAGGACCGGGTGACCGCCAGCTTCGGCCTGCGTCCCGCCGAAGCCTGGGAGGCCGGCTTCGCCGTCACCTACGCCGCCAAGGAGGACGACGTGCCCGAGGGCGCGCGGCCGGGCGACGCCTGGACCACCGTCGATCTGTTCGGCTCCTGGGCGCCGCAGGCCCCGCAGTTCCGGGGCGCGGTGCTGCGCGCGGGCGTCGACAACCTGTTCGACGAGGAATACGCGATCTATCCCAACGGGCTGAACCAGCCCGGCCGCACCTACAAGATCTCGGCGGCGGTCACTTTCTGATCCCCAGCACCAACAGCGAGGAAGATGCAATGTTCGTGGCGATGAACCGGTTCAAGGTGGCGCCGGGCTCCGAGGAGGCCTTCGAGGCGGTCTGGCGCAGCCGCAACACCCGGCTCGACGAGATGCCGGGCTTCGTGACGTTCCACCTGCTGCGCGGCCCCGCGCGCGACGACCACACCCTCTACGCCTCGCACACCGCCTGGGCGGACGAAGCCGCGTTCCGGGCCTGGACGACCTCCGAGCAGTTCCGCGAGGCGCATCGCAACGCCGGGCAGAACAAGCCGCTCTACCTCGGCCATCCCGAGTTCGAGGGTTTCACCAGCGTGCTGGAGGCGTGACCATGCCGGGCGACGCGCTGACCATCGACGACCCCGAGGCCCTGCTCGCCCGCGAGGCGGCGCTGCGCGCCGGCGGCGCCACGCCGCGGATGCGCGACGCCGCCGCGGCGCTCGGCGTGCCCGAGGCGGCGCTGCTGGAGGCCCGGCGCGCCACCGGCGCGGCGCGGCGGCTGCTGCGCCCGGAGGCCGTCGAGGGTTTCGGCGCGGTGATCGCCCGGCTGCCGGAGGCCGGCGAGGTGATGGCGCTGACCCGCAACGAGGCCTGCGTGCACGAAAAACACGGCCGGGTCGCGCCGCCGGAGTTCCAGGGCGCGATGGGTCAGGTGGTCGGCGAGATCGACCTGCGGCTGTTCCTGCGGTCCTGGCGCTTCGGCTACGTCCTCGACGAGGACACCCGCTCCGGCCCGCGCACCAGCCTGCAGTTCTTCGACGCAGCGGGCGTGGCGATCCACAAGGTCTACGCGACCGCCGCCACCGACGCCGCCGCCTTCGCGCGCATCGCCGCCGAGGCCGCCGACCCCGACGCCGCGCCGGCGCGGTTCGAGCCGGCCGCGCCGCCCGCCCCCGACCGGGACGACGCCGAGATCGACGTCGCCGGGCTGGTCGAGGCCTGGGAGGCGCTGACCCACAGCCACGAGTTCTTCGGCCTGCTGCGCCGCTTCGCGGTCGGCCGCGCCCAGGCGATGCGCCTCGCCGGCCCGGCGCTGGCCCGGCCGGTCGGCGCCGCGGCGGCGCGCGAGGTCCTGACCC
Source organism: uncultured Rhodovulum sp. (assembly GCA_964438465.1). Taxonomy (GTDB): domain Bacteria; phylum Pseudomonadota; class Alphaproteobacteria; order Rhodobacterales; family Rhodobacteraceae; genus Amaricoccus. The sequence continues at coordinate 15,987 of CAYTMB010000012.1, forward strand.
GGGCGGCGGCCGAGGCGATCCCGATCATGGTCTTCGTCGGCAACCCCGGCTGCGTGCAGATCCACGCCGGCCCGGTGCAGCGCATCGAGGTCATGGGCCCCTGGCTCAACGTGCTCGACCCGCGCTTCAACCTGCACCTGCGCGAGGACCGCGTGGTCTCGTCCTGGGTGGTGCGCAAGCCCTCGGTCCACGGCGACATCCATTCGCTGGAGCTGTTCGACGCCGCGGGCGAGGCCGTCGCCCAGATCTTCGGCGACCGCTCCTCGGGCGGCGTCGAGCGGCCCGACTGGCGCGCGGTGGTCACCGGCCTCGCCGCCGCGGCGCCGTGCTGAGCCGCCGGGCGTTGCTGCTCGCGGGGGGCGCGCTCGGCGTCGCGACGCTGGCGCGCGCCCAGGCGGCGCCGCGCCTGCTCGTGCTCGGCGGCGACCTCGCCGAGATCGTCTTCGCGCTCGGGGCCGGCGACCGGGTGCTGGCCACCGACGACACCGCGCTCTGGCCGCCCGAGGCGGCGGCGCTGCCCAAGGTCGGCTACCTGCGCCGGCTGTCGGCCGAGGGCATCCTGTCGCTGACGCCCGACCTGGTGCTGGCCAGCGCCGACGCCGGCCCTGACTCCGCGCTCGACCAGCTGCGCTCCGCCGGGCTCGCGGTCGAGACCGCCCCCGCCGGCGAAGGCTTCGCCGCCGTCGCGCCGAAGATCGCCTTCGTCGGCGCCGCGCTCGGGCTCGAGGCCGAAGCCGCGGCGCTGTCCGCGCGGGTCGCCGCCGAGATGGCCGCGGTCGAGGCGGCGCTCGCGGCGCTGCCCGACCGGCCCTCGGTGCTGTTCCTGATCTCGGTGGGCGCCGGCGCGCCGATGGCCGCCGGCGCCGGCACCGCCGCCGATGCGATGATCGCGCTCGCGCATGCGACGAACGCCGTCAGCGGCTTCGACGGCTACAAGCCGCTGTCCGCCGAGGCCGCGCTCGGCCTCGCGCCCGACGCGGTGCTCTTGCCCGAACACGCCGCCGCGGCCGCCGGCGGCGGCGCCGCCGCCGTGACGATGGCGGGGCTCGACCAGACGCCCGCCGGCCGCAACGGCCGGGTCGTGGTGATGGACGGGCTGAAGCTGCTCGGCTTCGGGCCGCGCACGCCGGAGGCGGTCGCCGAGCTCGCCCGCGCGCTGCATCCCGCCGCGAAGCTCTGAACATGGCCTCCCTCGCGGCCGCCCGCGCCGGCCTGCCGCCGCGCGCGGCGCTGGCGATCCTCGGCTTCGGCCTCGCGGCGCTGGCGCTGGCCGTCGCCGGCGTCGCCCTCGGGCCGGTGCCGCTCGGCCTCGGCGAGGTGCTGTCGGCGCTCGCCGGCCAGGCCGACCCGCGCGCGCAGGCGATCGTCACCGAGATTCGCGCGCCGCGCGTGGCGCTGGGCGCCGCGGTCGGCGCCGGGCTGGCGCTGTCGGGCACCACGCTGCAGGGCGTGCTGCGCAACCCGCTCGCCGATCCCGGCCTGATCGGCGTCAGCGCCGGCGCGGCGCTCGGGGCGGTCGCGGTCATCGTGCTCGGCGGCGCCTTCATCGGCGAGGTTCCCCTCGCGCTGCGCCCCTGGCTGCTGCCCGCCGCCGCCTTCGCCGGCGCCGCCGCGACCACCGCCTTCGTCTTCGCGGTGGCCCGGCGCGGCGGCGCCACCCATGCCGCGACGCTGATCCTCGCCGGCGTCGCGGTGAACGCCATCGCCGGCGCGGCGCTGGGGCTGATGATCTACGTCAGCGACGACCGGCAGCTGCGCGACCTGACGTTCTGGAGCATGGGCGGCCTCGGCGGCGCCAGCTGGCGGGCGGCCGGGCTCGCCGCGGTCTGCATCGCCGCGGCCGCGCTCGGGCTCCTGCGCCTCGCCCGCGCGCTCGACCTGCTGCAGCTCGGCGAGCGCGCCGCCTGGCACGCCGGGCTCGAGGTCGAGCGCGTCAAGCGCGCCGCAGGGCTGTGGTCGGCGCTGGCGGTGGGGGCCGGCACCGCCGTCGCCGGGCCGATCGGTTTCGTCGGCCTCGTGGCGCCGCATATCGCGCGGCTCTGCGTCGGCCCGAGCCACCGGCTGGTCGCGCCCGCCGCGGCGCTGATCGGCGCGGCGCTGCTGCTCGGGGCCGATCTCGCGGTGCGGCTGGTCGCGCCGCCGGCCGAGCCGCCGGTCGGCCTCGCCACCAGCCTGATCGGCGGGCCGTTCTTCCTCTGGCTGCTGCTCACCCGGCTGCGCCGCGATGCTTGAGGCGCGCGGCGTCCACCTCTCCCGCGGCGGCCGCCCGGTGCTGTCGGGCGTCGACCTCGCCTTGCGCCCCGGCGAGGTCGTGGCGCTGGTCGGCCCGAACGGCGCCGGCAAGTCGAGCCTGTTCGCGCTGCTCGCGGGCGAGCTGCGCCCCGAGCGCGGCGAGGTCACGCTCGACGGCCGCCCGCTCGCCGGGCTCGCCGCCGCCGAGCTCGCGCGCGCCCGCGCCGCCCTCGAACAGGCCCCCTCGCTCAGCGCCTCGTTCACCGTCGCCGAGCTCGTCGCGCTCGGGATGGCCGCCGTTCCGCAGGCCGACATCGACGAGGCGGCGCTCGCGGCCCGGGCGATGGCCGCGGTCGGCATCGCCGGCCTCGCCGGGCGCCCCGCCGACCGCCTGTCGGGCGGCGAGCGCGCGCGCGCGCATCTCGCGCGGGTGCTGGTCCAGCTCTGGGCCGGCCGCGCCGACGGCGGCGGGCGCTTCCTGCTGCTCGACGAGCCGACGGCCAGCCTCGACCTCGGGCACCAGATCGCCGCGATGCGCGTCGCCCGCGCCGAGGCCGCCGCCGGCGCCGGCGTGCTCGCGGTGCTGCACGACCTGAACCTCGCCGCCGCCTTCGCCGACCGGGTGCTGCTGCTCTGCGACGGCCGCGCCGCCGCCCAAGGCCCCCCCGCCGCGGTGTTCGACCCGCGCCTGCTGTCGGTCGTCTACGAGACCCCGATCACCGTCGAGCCGGACCGCGCCGGCCTGCTGCGGATCGCCCCGGACGTGCGGGGCGCGGACGCCGCGCTTCGCGCCGGTTCGGCCTGACCGGCGCGAGCTTCCGCGCG